>JBOICD010000145.1:0-8189 GCA_050739855.1 Pseudomonas sp. | reverse complement strand
GGCATGCACCAGACGGGCAGCTTCACGCAGGGCAGTCAGGTCGAACATGGAACACCTCGGCAGCAGTGGGTTTGACCTGATCCTAGCCTCGGTTCATTGTATGGGTAAAAGTTTATATTGCATGGCCAACAATAAATGTGGACCCCTACTCTGCCTGACACCGGGCAACCCCGTTACCTGGCACTGGTCGATGCCATTGCCGAAGCCATCGAGCGCGGCGAACTGCAGGTCGGCGCGCGCCTGCCACCGCAACGGCGCCTGGCCTGGGCCCTGGGGCTCAATCCCAGCACCACCCAGCAGGCCTACCGCGAGGCTGCCGCTCGGCACCTGGTCAGCGGCGACGTCGGACGTGGCACCTATGTGCTGGCTGGCAGCAAAGAAGCCACGTTGTTTCATCTGAAACAAAAAACTGCGCAGCCCAGCCTGATCGACTTGTCGACCAACGTGCCGGTGATCGATCCCGACAACCATGACATCGAGCACACCCTGCAGACGCTGTTGCAGGACGGCGAAGTGCGCAGCCTGGAGCATTACCTGAGTGCCGACGCACTGCTCCTGGCCCGCGTGCAAGGGGCTGCCTGGCTGGCCAACCGGGGGTTGCAGGTGAGCGCCAGCCAGGTGCTGTTATGCGGCGGAGCCCAGCAAGGTCTATTCAGTCTGTTGCTGTCGCTGTGCCAGGCGGGCGAGCCGGTGCTGGTCGAAAGCCTGACGGCCCCCGGCATCAAGGCCGCCTGCCGCCAGCTACGCCTGCCCCTGCACGGTATTGCCCTGGACCACCGGGGTATCCTTCCCGACGACCTCGACCGCGTCGCCCGCGCAACCGGCGCGCGGGTGGTGGTGCTTACGCCCAGCCTGCAAAACCCCACCGGTGCCTGCATGAGCCGCGAACGCCAGCAGGCCATTGCCGAGGTGGTGCATCGCCACGGCCTGCTGCTGATCGAAGACGATGTCTATGGCGCGCTGACCGACCAGCCGCCCTTGTGGCCGTTGCTGGGTCAGCAGGGAATACTGATCAGCAGTCTGTCGAAGACCGTTGCTGCCGGACTGCGCCTGGGCTGGATCGTCGCTGACCCGCTGCTGCTGGCCTGGATCGACCCGCACGCGCAGGCGACGCACTGGCAGGTATCGCCACTGAACCTGCAGATCGCCTGCCGCTGGATCAGTGAGGGTACGGCCAGCCGGCGACTGGCCTGGCAGCGCGCAGAGATCGAACAGCGCTGGCGTCTGGCACGCAAGATACTCGGCAGTGAGCGGCTCTTCGGCCTACATCCCTCGCCGCACATCTGGGTAAGCTGTGCGATGCCGGCACAAACGCTGGTGCAACGCTGTCGGGCCAACGCGGTAGAAGTGGTCCCGGCCGAAGTATTTGCAGTAAAACAGGGCGACCTGGCGGCGGTTCGTATCAGCCTGTCTGCAGCCAGCAGCCGTGCGCAACTGAAGCAGGCGCTGGAGCGCGTGGCCCACGCCATGGAGAGACCATGAGTAGTTTGTTCAACCAGGCCGAGCAATTTCTCGCCGCGCTTGATCCCAGATGGGCCGCACATGTTCAGGCCATCGGCCCCTGCCTGCACCTGCCGCGCCCCGAGCGTGACCCGTATCAGGCACTGGTGCGGGCGATTGCCTACCAGCAACTGCACGTGAAAGCCGGCGATGCGATTCTCGGGCGCTTCCTTGCGCTGTATCCGGGCTGTGATTTTCCGAGCCCTGAGCAGGTACTGGCCACTTCGCCCGAACAGCTGCGCGCCTGCGGTTTTTCCGGCAGCAAGCTGACCACCATCCAGGGCATCGCCAAAGCGCGCCAGCAAGGCCTGGTGCCAGACCATGAACAAGCGCTGGCACTGGATGATGAGCAACTGATCGAGCGTCTGGTGAGTTTGCGTGGCGTCGGCCGCTGGACCGTCGAGATGCTGCTGATCTACACCCTGGAACGCATGGACATCCTGCCCGCCGATGACTTTGGCGTGCGCGAGGGCTACCGTCGTCTGCAAGGCCTGGACACCCAGCCCACTCGCCGCCAGATGATTGAGCTCGGTCAGGCCTGGCGCCCTTACCGCACCATTGCCGCCTGGTACCTGTGGCGGGTGCCGAATCCACGAGTTTGAACGCAAGACCCGGAGTTTTCTTCACCGATGCTCGCCTTAACCTGAGCCCATCATTACTCGACAAGAGATTCCCGGCATGCGCCAAGACAAACCCCGCATCAGCGAAACCGACCCACGCTGGCAAGCGATCCTGGCCCGTGACCCGGCAGCCGACCGGGAATTTGTCTATGCCGTACGCACCACCGGTGTGTACTGCCGGCCCAGCAGCACCTCGCGTCTGCCACGCATCGACAACGTCGAGTTCTTTGACACCCCGGCACAAGCCGAAGCCGCCGGCTATCGCCCGAGCAAACGGCGGGTGGCAGACCAGACGCTGATGGCCGAACAGCATCGGGCGCACGTCACCCGCGCCTGCCAGTTGATTGAAAACGCCGAGTCAGTGCCCAGCCTCAATCAACTGGCCGAGCAATTGAACATGAGCCCTTTCCATTTTCATCGGGTGTTCAAGACCATTACCGGGGTAACGCCCAAAGCGTATGCCTCAGCCCATCGGGCAAGTAAGGTGCGTAATCAACTGCAGCACGCCAGCACCATTACTGATGCCCTGTATGAGGCCGGATTCAATTCCAACAGCCGCTTTTACGAGTCCAGCAATGCACGCCTGGGCATGACCCCGGGGGCCTATCGGGATGGCGGCGCCAACACGGCTATCCGCTTTGCCATCGGCCAATGCTCATTGGGCGCGATCCTGGTGGCACAAAGTGAACGCGGTATCTGCGCGATCCTGCTCGGTGATGACCCGCAGGCATTACTGTACGACTTGCAGGACAAATTCCCCAAGGCCGACTTGCTCGGTGGCGATGCCGCGTTCGAAACGCTGGTGGCCCGAGTGGTGGGATTGATCGAGGTACCGGGGATTGGCCTGGACTTGCCGCTGGACTTGCGCGGTACAGCCTTTCAGGAGCGGGTCTGGCAGGCCTTGCGGACGATCCCGGCGGGGACAACGGCCAGCTATGCCGAGATCGCGCAACGGATCGGCTCGCCCAAAGCGGTGCGTGCCGTGGCTCAGGCCTGTGCGGCCAACGCCCTGGCCGTGGCCATTCCCTGTCACCGGGTGGTGCGCAGCGACGGCAACCTCTCGGGCTACCGTTGGGGCGTTGAGCGTAAGCGTCAGCTATTGGAGCGCGAGAGCCGATAAGGCGGGATCAACCGTTGGTGCAACCGTTGCCCATGGCGCGGTACTCAAGGGTATGACGATGACCTTGGTGATCTTCGTAGACCATGGTCGCTGGCACGACTTCACAGACATTCGGAATAGTCGACAAACTGATAACTTTGGCGATATCCAGGTTGGTCGAATAATCGTACTGTTGAACGACCGGCTGAGCACTGGCAGTGTTAATTTCATCAGCCATGGCAAAGGAAGAAACACCGACAAGGGCAAGCACAAGTAAACTTTTCATAACAATAAGCCTGCAAAGCAATCAAACTAATCGATTGACTTCATTGACCAATATAGGCGCGGAGAAGTTGTTACATCAGACACTAAGGACATAACACGAAGTACCGGTCCCACTGTTACTTTTTTGTGGGGACAAACATAGTTTACAAGTTGCCCGACAGGGTTAAATCCCTGAACCGAACAATCACTGTTACCAGATCTGCAACAATAGATCAGGAATTTCACCCTCGACAGCTTGCAACTGTCGGTGTAAAAGCCCGGGCCAGAGCCCTGCTGGACAAACGCCGTGACCACCTTACGCTACTGCCTGCTCAGCGGCCCCGAGCGGCCATTGCTGAATAAATTCTACAAAAACCAGGGTTCGCCCATGCGCGCAGCCGCTCAAGGGCAGCTTTGGGTCGCTCGGGCGGAGGAAATCGTCGCGGCGTTGTGCCTGACCCCGGTACCCGGCGGCACCTGGCTTACCGGGTTATGGGTGGCGCAAAGCTGGAGAGGCCGAGAGATTGCCCGGCATTTGATCGAGACGGCCATGCACAGCAGCGAGGGTACGACCTGGCTGTTCTGCCATCCCGACCTCGCCCCCTTCTACCAGCGCCAGGGCTTCAGCCCCTGCACCGAGCTACCCGCCCCGCTGGCCGAACGCCTGGCGCGTTACCAGCGCAGCAAGACACTCCTGGCAATGGCCCGGCCTCAGTCGTCGCTGGCAGGATCCAGCCCGGGGAACAACACCTCGGTGTAGCCGAACTTGTTGAAGTCGTGGATACGCGAAGGGTACAAGCGCCCTATCAGGTGATCGCATTCATGCTGCACCACCCGTGCATGAAAGCCCTCGGCAAGCCGATCGATCACCTGGCCGTGCGGGTCTATGCCCTGATAACGAATACAGCGAAAACGCGGCACCACACCACGCAGGCCGGGCACTGACAGGCAGCCTTCCCAGCCGTCTTCCACTTCTGTACCCACTGGCGTGATCAGCGGATTGAGCAGGATGGTCTGTGGCACCGGCTCGGCATCCGGATAACGCTCGCTGCGCTCGAAGCCGAAAATCACCAGTTGCAGGTCAACACCAATCTGCGGCGCGGCCAGGCCAACGCCGCCGACATGGCGCATGGTCTCGAACATGTCGGCAATCAGCTGCTCCAGCTCGGCACTGCCGATCAGGTGCTGTGGTACCGGTGGAGCGATGCGCAGCAAGCGCTCATCGCCCATTTTCAGAATGTCACGAATCATGGGATGTACGACTCAAGGGTTCACCTTCCGGCGTGGCCGGGTGATCGAGCGAGTGATCGCGTCCCAACCCGGAAACATGCTTTTTATCATGTTCGTGGGGGGCGTCACCGGCTTGTTTTTCACCCGGATTCTTGCCTTCGGCAGACATATGATCAATCACCGCGTTCATCTCTGCCCCTAATAACAAAACCGCAGCAGAAATATAGAAGTACAACAGCAGAATGATGATCGCACCAATACTGCCATACATGGCATTGTAGTTGGCGAAGGTCTTGACATAATAACCGAAGCCCAACGAAGCGATGATCCACACCACCACGGCGAGCACCGAGCCCGGGGTAATAAAACGAAATTCCTGTTTAACATCCGGCATCACGTAATAGATCAACGCCACCGCCATCATCATCAAAATAATGATCGCCGGCCAGCGCAATATCGTCCACACCGTGACAATGAACTCCTGCATGCCGATCTGCGAGGCAATCCATTCCATGACCTGCGGCCCCAGCACCATCAAGGCGGCCGTGGCCAGCAACATGCCGGCGATGCCCACGGTATAGATCACCGACAAAGGAATGCGCTTCCACACCGGGCGGCCCTCGACCACATCGTAGGCCGCGTTCATCGCGCTCATCATCAGCCGCACGCCCGCCGACGCCGTCCACAAGGCGATGACAATACCCACCGAGAGCAGGCCGCCCTTGGACTGCTGCAACTGGTCGATCACCGGATTGACCTGTTCCAGGGCCTGGGGCGGCAACACCAGCTCCGACTGCAGGCGCAGCCAGGAGAAAAAGTCCGGCAGGTGCAGGAAGCCGATCAAGGCGATCAGGAACAACAGGAAGGGAAACAGCGAGAACAGCATCTGGTAGGCCAATGCCGAGGCATAGGTGGACATCTCGTCATCGAGAAACTCCTTGACGGTGCGTACCAGCACGCGATGCAACGGCAAGCCGCGCAGGTCGGGGAAAATCATAGCGTCTCCTTTCGCCGCTCGAGGGACATGAGCTCGGCTCCTCACTAAGGTCTGCACTGAAGTCTAAACGACGATCGACGCCAAGTTGCCGTTGATTGCCGCTCATGAGCGTTCTCCTGAAAGGAACTAACACGCTACCAGCGTAAAGGTATGTGGACCCTTGGCCTTGCTCAGGAGTTTCAAATGCTTATCGCGCGATTGAACCATTGCAACGCCGCTTTATGTTTCGCCGCGTTGCCAGCACAATAGTCGACCTTTCAAGCGTCACCCGTAGGAACCTGCATGAAACTCGACAAACCCGCCGCCATCGCCCGTCGCAACCTGGAGCTGGAAAAACCGGTGCTCTCCAGCGACAACACCCTGTTCGCCGTGCTCGACAGCAAGCGCAGCCTGTGGTGGTTCGATGTGCCGGTGAAGCTGGTACTGCGCAAAGGGGCGGCCGACTGGGTCAACTTGCTGCTGCACACGCCCGAGACCGACGAGCTGCAGCACTTGAAGGTGCCGGTGAACTTCCTCAAGGCCCATCTGGAGAAGATGGAAGTGCGCCACCCCGGCAAGCGGCGCTCGACCATCAGCCTGGCGCTGAGCGCCGACCGCGACTCACTGCTCCAGGACCTGCGCCCAGGTGGCGAAAACCTGAGCTTTGCAGGCTTTCGCCAAGTCTGATCAGACCAGCTCGATGCGGTCAGCGTGGATGACGATGCGGCCATCCTTGTACAAGGCGCCGATGGCCTTCTTGAAGTTGCCCTTGCTGACCCCGAACATATCGCTGATCAGCTGCGGGTCGCTCTTGTCGCTGACCGGCAGCACGCCGTTGGCGTCCTTGAGCTTGGCGAGGATCTTGTCGTTGAGGCTATTGGCCAGGTCCTGACCCATCGGCTGCAGGCTCAGGGCAATCTTGCCGTCGCTGCGCAGCTCCTTGATGTACCCCTTCTCCTGCTTGCCCGAACGCAGGAACTTGAATACCTCGTTCTTGTGGATCAAGCCCCAGTGCTTGTTGTTGATGATCGCCTTGAAGCCCATCGGGGTTTCTTCGACCACCAGCAGATCAACCTCCTGGCCGACCTTGTAGGTCGCCGGCACCTTGTCCAGGTAACGGTCCAGACGCGCGGTAGCCGTGATACGGCGGGTGCGCTTGTCCAGGTAGGCATGCACCACGCAATACTCGCCGGCTTTCATCTGGCGCTTTTCTTCGGAGTACGGCATCAACAGGTCCTTGGGCAGGCCCCAGTCGAGGAAGATGCCGATGCTGTTGATTTCCTTGACCTTGAGGCTGGCGAACTCACCGACCTGCAATTTGGTCTTTTCGGTGGTTGCGATCAGCTTGTCTTCGCTGTCCAGGTAGACGAAGACGTTCAGCCAGTCTTCGACCTCAGTGGGCGTGTCCTTGGGAATGTAGCGGTTAGGCAGGAGGATTTCGCCATCCGCGCCGCCGTCCAGGTACAGGCCGAAGTCCGTGTGTTTCACGATTTGCAAACTGTTGTAACGCCCAACTAAAGCCATTTCCGGAAATCCTCTTTGCGAGGTCGGCATTCTACACCCAACCGGCAAAAGGAACCGCAATGAGCCATGCTGTTCTATAAAGACAAGCAAGCCACTGCAAGGATTCGCTCATGTACGCCTGCCTGTGCAAGTACCTGCGCCCCTGCCTGTTCCTGCTCGTGCCTGCCCTGCTGGCCGTGGCCTGCAGCCGCATCGACCTGGCCTACCGCAACCTCGATGTGCTGGTGCCCTGGTCGCTCAACGACTACCTGAACATGAACCGCCAGCAAAAGACCTGGCTCGATCAACGCCTGAAACAGCACCTGGCCTGGCATTGCCGTACGCAACTGCCGGGGTACCTGACCTGGATCGATGAAGTCCGACAGATGGTCGCCAACAGCCAGGTCACCGATCAGCAAGTGCAGGTTCGCGCACAAGAGGCAAAACAGGCCATTGCCAAGGTCGCGGATCAGATTACCCCCTCCGCGGCGCAGTTGCTCAGGGCCATGGACGATGAGCAAGTGCGCGAGATGCGCCAGGCCTTTGCTGAAGATATTCGCGAGCGTCAGGCCAGGTTCGTCAAAACACCCCTGGCCCGGCAGATCGAAGCGCGTGCCGAGCGCATGGAAAAGCGTTTGACCCCCTGGCTGGGCGAGCTAAGCCCGCAGCAACAGTTGCGCATCATGACCTGGTCGCAAGGCCAGGGTGAACAGAACCGTCAGTGGATCGCCAACCGGGCGAGTTGGCAGGCGCATTTCAGTGAGGCCATGGAGCAGCGCAAAAGCGCTCGCTTCGAGCCACGCCTTGAACAACTGCTGAAAAACCGCGAAAGCCTGTGGACCCCGGAATATCGTCAGGCCAATCAGCGCAGCGAACAGGCCGCCCGGCGCCTGCTGGTCGATCTGATGGCCCAGAGCAACGAACAGCAGCGCCAGCACCTGGAGCAGAAGCTGAGCCAGGTGCGCAAGGATTTCAGTGCACTCAAGTGTATGAAGGG
>JBOICD010000144.1:0-8254 GCA_050739855.1 Pseudomonas sp. | reverse complement strand
TCGGCGCGTACCCGCCCGGGATGGGGCGACAGCAAAAGGATGCGATTGCCCACCACCAGGGCTTCTTCAATCGAGTGGGTGACGAACAGCAAGGTGAAACGCACCTCTTCCCAGAGCAGCAGCAACTCTTCCTGCATCTTGCGCCGGGTCAGTGCGTCGAGGGCGGCGAAAGGTTCGTCCATCAGCAGGATTTTCGGCTGCATGGCCAATGCGCGGGCAATCGCCACCCGGGCTTTCATGCCGCCCGACAAGGTATGGGGATAGGCATCGGCAAAACCGCCCAGGCCGACTTTATCCAGGTAATGCAAGGCACGCGCTTCGGCCTCCTTGCGCTTGAGCGTGGCGGACGCCAGCAACGGGAACATCACGTTCTGTTTGACGGTTTTCCACGGTGGCAGCTGGTCGAACTCCTGGAACACCACGATCCGGTCCGGGCCCGGGCCATGCACCGCCTGGCCCTGCAGGCGGATCTGCCCCTCCTGCGGCTCGATAAAACCGGCGACCGCCTTGAGCAACGTCGACTTGCCGCAACCGGAGGGGCCGAGCAGGACAAAGCGATCAGCCTTGTCCACTTCGAAACTGACCTGGTGCGTAGCCCGCACCACGCGTTGCGCGGTGCGGTATTCCAGGCTGACGTTATCCACCTGCAGCAGCGGCGGCGTGGCGACGCTGCTCAACTTGCTGACCGTATGGCCTTGCAATGGGGTGTTCATGCGCTTCAGCTCCCTTGCAGCGGTTTCTCGTCCTGGAAGAAGTAGTCTTTCCAGGAGTCGGGTTTGTGCTTGATCGCGCCCACGCGGTAGAGGAACTCGGCCAGCGGGTAGGTGTTTTTCGGCGTGACGCTGAACTCGTACTGCGGGCTGTCGATGATCTTGAGCAGCGCTTCGCGGTCGATCTTGGCCTTGGTCACACGGATGTAGGTATCGGCCGCAGCCGCCTTGTCGTGCTGGGCGAAATCCGCAGCCTCGGCCAGGGCGTCGACAAAGGCCTTGTAGGTTTTCGGGTTGTCCTTGCGGAATTTCTCGGTGGCGAACAACACGGTTGGCGAGTTCGGCCCGAGCAGGTCGTAGGTGTTAAGCACGACATGCACGTTCTTGTTGGCCAGCACCTGGTCCTGGAAAGGCGGGTTGGAGAAGTGCGCGTTCAGCTCGGTACCACCGGCCAGCAAGGCGGCGGTAGCGTCAGGGTGCGGAACCGCCAGGGTGTACTTGTCTAGGCGGTTGTACTCCTTGTCACCCCATTGTTTGGCCGCGGCGTACTGGAGGAAACGTGACTGCACCGAAACGCCCACAGCCGGCAGCGCAATGCGGTCCTTCTCGCTGAAGTCGGCGATGGTCTTTACATTGGGATTGTTGCTGACCAGGTAGTACGGGAAGTTACCCAGCGACGCCACGGCCTTGACGTTCTGCCGCCCCTGGGTGCGATCCCAAATGGTCAGCAGCGGGCCGACCCCGGCACCGGCGATATCGATCGAGCCGGACAGCAAGGCATCGTTGATCGCCGCGCCGCCGGACAGTTG
Source organism: Pseudomonas sp. (assembly GCA_050739855.1). Taxonomy (GTDB): domain Bacteria; phylum Pseudomonadota; class Gammaproteobacteria; order Pseudomonadales; family Pseudomonadaceae; genus Aquipseudomonas. The sequence continues at coordinate 6,735 of JBOICD010000144.1, read as the reverse complement.
CGTCCAGTCGACCTTGATGTCGATGCCCTGCTCCTTGCCGTGTTTCTCGATCAGGTTCTGATCGCGCACTACATTGAGCAGCAGATAAACGATGCCGAACTGTTCGGCGATACGGATTTCACCTTCGGCCTGGGCGGTTGCCGGGGCTACCAGGCTGCCGGCGAGCAGGCTGACACCCAGACCGATACTGGCCGCCAGGCGGCTGATTGACTTGCGCATGCTGTACTCCTCGAAACGTGTCAGAACGGGGCATCGCCCTGGATGGTGGTGCGGTACAGCTTGCGGCGCAGGTGCGCGGGGCAGCCGGCGGCCAGGTGGATCAGCGAGCGGTTGTCCCAGAACACCAGGTCACGGGGCTGCCACTGGTGGCGGTAGATGTTCTGTTCCAGCACGCTGTGGGCATAGAGTTCGGCGAGGATCTGCCGGCTTTCATCTTCGGGCAGGCCAACGATGCGGGTGGTAAAGCCTTCACTGACGAACAGGGCCTTGCGGCCGTTCTCCGGGTGCGTCCGCACCACCGGGTGAATCACCTCCTGCACCTGGGCCAGTTGCTCGGCAGTCAGCGTCGGGCGCCAGTTGCCTTCGAATTTTGTTTCGCTGTAGCGCGCGGTGTAGGAGTGCGCCGCGCTACGGTCTTGCACGGCAGTGCGCAGGACTTCAGGCAAGCCGTCCCAGGCCTTGTGCATGTCGGCGAACAGGGTGTCGCCGCCTTCGCTCGGCAGCTCCTGGGCATGCAGCATCGAGCCCAGGCTCGGCAGTTGCTTGTACGACAGGTCCGAGTGCCAGAACTTGCCGGCATCGCCCAGGCCGATGTTCTGGCCGTTCTCGACAATGTTGGAGACGATGAGGATTTCCGGGTGGCCGGCCAGCAGGAACTGTTTGAGCACATGGATCTGCAGCACACCGAAGCGGCGGCTGAAGGCGATCTGTTGCTCGGGGGTGATGTGCTGGTCACGAAACACCAGTACATGGTGGTCGAGGTGCGCGCGGTGAATCCGGGCGAAGTCTTTGGCGGTGACTGCACGGGACAGGTCCAGGCCGATGATTTCGGCACCGACGGCACCGGAGAACGGACGAATTTCGAAGCGTTGTTGTTGTGCGCTGTCGACAGGTGACAAGACGCTGAAGGCCGCTGACATGATTCACTCCCACGCAGAGCGCGCCCAAAGGTGCGCGCATCGATCAGAAACTCACGGGGTTCCGTGTTGGTTCGGTCGTGCGGCGCGCCGATTGGTCGGCAGGTACGCAGGGGAGTGACTATAAAGTCATAAGAGCTATAATTTAAATACCTTTATTGAATAAGCATATGGTGAGCTTCAGGGCCTCATCGCGGGGCAAGCCCGCTCCCACAACAGAACTCAGACCTCTGTGGGAGCGGGCTTGCCCCGCGATGTTTTTAACGCTCGCGCAAAGCCTCAGCCCGGGCACGAATGATCGGCTTGAGCAGGTAGCTCAGCACGCTCTTCTTGCCGGTGATGATATCCACCGAAGCGACCATGCCCGGAATGATCAACAACGGGTTCTCGTCGGTGCCCAGGTGGCTGCGACCGGTGCGCAGCTTGATCACGTAGAAGGTGTTGTTGTCTTCATCGGTAATGGTGTCGGCACCGATCTGTTCCAGCTTGGCTTTCAGGCCGCCATAGATGGTGAAGTCATAGGCAGTGAACTTGACCATGGCTTCCTGGCCGGGATGCAGGAAAGCGATGTCTTGCGGGCGGATACGTGCTTCGACCAGCAAGGTATCGTCCAGCGGCACGATTTCGACCAGGTCGCTGCCCGGCTGAATGACGCCGCCGACGGTGTTGACCAGCAGCTGCTTGACGATACCGCGCACCGGTGAGGTGACCAGGGTCCGGTTGACCCGGTCATCCAGGGCCTTGCCGGTGGCTTGCGCCTTGCTCAGGTCGGTGCGCGCCTCGTTGAGCTGAGTGAGGGCATCGCTGCGAAACTTGCCACGGGTCTCATCGATCTTGCGCTCGACTTCCTTGATCGCCGATTCGGCCCGCGGGATGGCCAGCGAGGTGGCATCGAGCTGGCCACGGTTTTCCACCTCGGCACGCTTGAGGCGCAGTACTTCAACCTGCGAGATTGCGCCCTGGGCCACCAGCGGCTCGGACATGCTGATCTCCTGACGCAGCAACTGCAGGCTGTTGCGGTACTGGGCCTGTTTGGAGCTGAACTCGCGCAGTTCCTGCTGGCGCTGCACCAGTTGCTCCTGAAGGCCGCCGATTTCGCTCTGCAATTGCTGACGACGGCTCTGGTACAAGGAATCTTCGTTGGCCGCCTGGCTTGGCGCAGCCTTGCGAATCTCTTCGTCGATCTTCAGCGGGCGGTCTTCGACCTCGGCACTCAGGCGCTCCACACGCAAGGCCATGGCCAGGCGATCCGCTTCGGTCTCGCCGACGTTGGAAACGAAACGGGTATCGTCCAGGCGCAGCAAAGGGTCGCCCGCTTCGACGATCTGGCCTTCTTTGGCAAAGATCTGCGCAACGATACCGCCTTCCAGGTTCTGGATCTTCTGCAGCTTGGAAGACGGAATCGCCTTGCCTTCACCGCGGGTGACTTCGTCGATGATCGCGAAGTTGGCCCATATCCCAAGGAACAGGAAGAACGCGATGACGCCCCAGATGGTCATGCGCACGATACGCGGCGCGTCTTCGATGAGGGCCTTGTTGACCTCGGGCAGCGGCTGGCCGCTGAGGGACTCGGAGCCTTTGAAGTACTTGCGCAGGCTGTCCTTGACCTGGCCCATATCGATCTTATGCAACACTGATCTGCCCCTTCTTCAGCGCATCCATGACGGCGGCTTTCGGGCCATCCGCAACAATCTGTCCGCGGTCGACGACGATCAAGCGATCGACCAGTGACAACAACGATGCCCGGTGGGTGACCAGGACCACGGTCTTGCTTTCAATGACTGCTTGCAGGCGCTGCTTGAGACGCTCTTCGCCGGTGTTGTCCATGGCGCTGGTAGGCTCGTCGAGCAGCAGGATCTGTGGATTGAGCAACAGCGCCCGGCCCATGGCGACGTTCTGCCGCTGGCCGCCCGAGAGGTTCTGGCCGCGCTCGCCGACCTGCAATTCATAGCCCTGTGGATGCAAGCGGGCAAACTCATGGACACCTGACAGTTCAGCGGCCTGCAGGACCATTTCGTCCTCGACGTAACGCGCACCGCTGACCAGGTTGTCGCGCAGGGTGCCGGCCATCAGCTGGATATCCTGTGGCACATAGCCGATGTTGTGGCGCAGTTCACTGACGTCGATCTGGCGGATGTCCACGCCGTCGACCAGCAGCGAACCGCTGTCGGCTTCGTACAGACCGACGATCAGCTTGGCCAGCGAGCTCTTGCCCGAGCCGCTACGGCCGATGATGCCGATTTTCTCGCCTGGACGGATGCTCAGGCTGACGCCTTTGAGCGCCAGGTTCTGCTGGTTCGGGTAGGTGAAGTCAACGCTGCGGAACTCGATTGCACCCTGTAGCACCTGGCGGCTCAGCGGGCGTTCTTCGAAGTTGCGCTCTTGTGGCAGCTCCATCATCTGGTCGGTCGAGACCATGGTGACCTTCGCCTGTTGGTAGCGGGTCAGCAATCCGGACAGCTGCCCCAGCGGGCCGAGGGCACGGCCACTGAGCATGTAGCAGGCAATCAGGCCACCCATGCTGAGGTTGCCGGCGATGATCTGATAGACACCGGCACAAATCAGCGCCACACCTGCCAGTTGCTGGATCAGCAAGGTGATGTTCATCGCCAGGCCCGACAGCACCTTGACCCGCAGCTCCAGGCGGCTGAGGGTACCGATGGTCTGCTCCCACATGTACTGGCGTTCGCTTTCGGCGTTGTTGACCTTGACCGCGTCGAGAGCGGCCAGGGTCTCGATCAGGCTCGACTGGCGCTCGGACGCCAGGGCCATGGTCCGCTCCAGCGTCGCCACCAGGGGCTTCTGCAAGGCGTAGCCAATGCCCAGGGCGAGCGGGAAGGCAATGATCGGAATCCACACCAGGTGGCCACCGATGATGGCGATCACCAGCAGGATCAGCAGGGTAAACGGCAGGTCGATCAGGCTGGTCAGAGTCAGCGAGGCGAGGAAGTCGCGCAGGCCCTGGAATTCGTGAATGTTCTGGGCAAAGCTGCCGACCCGCGCCGGACGGTACTTCATCGCCATGCCGACGATACGCTCGAACAGCGTGACGGAGATGATCAGGTCGGTCTTTTTCCCGGCAAGGTCAAGGCACAGGCTGCGCAGGCCCTTGAGGATCAGGTCGAAGAGATAGGCACCGCAGATACCGACAGCCAGCACCCACAGGGTCGCGGTCGCCTGGTTGGGCACCACGCGGTCGTAGACGTTCATGACGAACAGGGGGGCAGCCAGGGCGATCAGGTTGATCACCAGGCTGGCGGCGATGGCATCGATGTACAGCCAGCGGCTGCGCTTGAGCGTATCGCGAAACCACGAGCGGGCGCGGGGAATCAGGTTGCCGTGGTTGACGTCGAACTTGTGCTGCGGCTGCGCGAAGAACACCCGCCCGCTGTAGTCGCTCTGCAACGCCTCGCGACTGACATGCACCTCGCCGCCGTCGCTCTCGCTGAGCAACAGCCGCGCGGTGCCGTCATTCTCCCAACCGAGCAGTACCGTGCTGCGACCCTCCTTGAGCAGCAGCATCGCCGGCATGGCGATGCTCGGGATCTGCTCCAGCTTGCGTTGCAACAAACGCCCCTGCAGGCCGGCACGGGCCGCCGCACGCGGCAGCAGCTCCGGGCTCAGGCGCTGGGCCGGCAACGGCAGGCCGGTGGTCAGCATCGCCCGGCTGGCGGGCTTCTGGTGCAACACACAAAGGGACAGCAGGCTGTCCAGCAACGGATCATCGTGCTGACTGCGTGGATCATGGCTGAGTTGGACTCGACTGACTTCTGATTCCACGCGGTTTCTCTTGATGATTACAGTTGAAGATTAAGGTGAACCTCAGTTCATGCCTGGCAGGCTGACCTTCGGTTTCATATCGTTTTGCACAACGGAAGCCATCGGTGCGACTACGCCCTGGCTCTTGAGCAGCTGGCCAATGGTCGCCTTGATTCGATACTGAGTAAACACTTGAATGTTCTTCACCTCGGTCAGGCGACGCTGTGCGGTGAAGAGCTCGTTCTCACTATCGAGCAAGTCGAGCAACGTCCGCTCGCCCAGGCTGAATTGCTTCTGGTAGGCGCTGCGCACGTTGTTGCTGTAGTCGACGTATTGCTGGGCAATAGGCAATTGCGCGTTGGCGTTGTCCATAGCATTCCATGCCAGGCCTAGTTCTTCATTGAGCTGGCGCAAGGCATTGTTACGAATGTCCAGCGCCTGGTTGGTCTGGTACGACTTGGACTCCAGATCGGCCTTGTTGCTTCCACCGTTATACAGGTTGAAGCTCATCCGCAGCATAGCCTGCCATTCGTTGTTGTGGCCGTTCATGCCATCGATATCGTTATCGGCCGTCCGTCCGAGCTCTGCATCGAAACGTGGATAGAACGTAGACTTTGCCGCCTCGTATTGTTTTTCCGCCGCCGCGATATCGGACTCCGCCGAACGCAGGATCGGGCTGCTTTCGACCATTTGTTGCCGGGCTTCGTCGAGATTGGCTGGCAGCAGGTCGATGAACGGCGCAGGAGCGCTCAGCTCGTCCGGCATCTGGCCCACCACGCTCAGGTAGTTGGTCTTGGCGTCTGCCAGATTGGTCTGCTCGGTAATCAGGTTGTTACGGGCCTGGGCCAGACGCGCTTCGGCCTGGTCGAGGTCAGCCAGACGCCCCACGCCGCGGGCAGTGCGCAGTTTGATCTGGTCGTAGATGCGTTCGTGACTGCGCAGGTTGTCTTCAGCCAGGCGCACCATTTCGCGACGGGTGAGGACGTCCAGGTAAACCTGGGCAACGGTCAGCGCGGTGCGCTCGGAGGCACCGAGCAAGGAGTAAGCACGCGAGTTAACGGTGGCTTGTTGACGCCCTACTTCGCTGGAGGTGGCAAAACCGTCAAAAACCATTTGCCGCAGACGCAGGCTGGATTCACCACGGTTGAGGGTTTCCCAACGGTTGCCCGTGCTCGGACTGTCGGTCCCTTCGCGGCCGTAACCTGCCAGCACATCGACCTTCGGCAGATAGCCGCCCTTGGCAGCACGCAGCTGGTAGTCGGCCGCGATACGGCTGTTGACCCCGGCCTGGATTTCCGGGTGCACCTCAAGGGCTTTTTGCATGGCCTCTGGCAGGCTTTGCGCCTGAACGAAACTGGCAGCGAAGGCAAAAGGAAGAGCAGTGAACAATGACGCGCGCATGAGACGTTTTTCCTAGGGACCTCTTGTCCCAGATCACAGCAAAAGGACGTTGCTGCATTCGAAAATGGCAACCAGCTTGACGTTCTGTCGGAAACTTCCGAAGGGGTACTCGAGCGTACGTAGGAAGGGTGGCAGCCGCTTAAATATCAATGTGACATTACGATGTTGATTGTTTAGGATGGCGGCAGGAAGGTCAATAGTTTGGCATAAAGTTAATAGCCAAAAAATATAGACAAATATTTGACGGATTTAGCGTCAAAATAACATTTGAAACATTCCCATCGGAAAGCGGCAAATCAGCGCCGACTGGGCATGGAAGCCAACTGAACGGGTATTCGGAGAGTCCAATGAGCAGCGTTGTTGCCATCGTCAAAAGCATTGTTGGTCAAGTCATCGCCGTATCCCCGGAAGGGACTCGGCGCGTCCTCATCGAAGGTGA
>JBOICD010000143.1:0-8267 GCA_050739855.1 Pseudomonas sp. | reverse complement strand
ATGTTTTTACTACTCCACCGCGCTATCCGGGAACTGGTCCTGAACGTACTTGATCTCGGTCCGCCCATGCGCCGCCGGCAAGCCGTCTTCACCAAGGTTGACAAAGACCATGCGATCAACGGTCAGGATGCTCTTGCGGGTAATCTTGTTGCGCACTTCGCACTTGAGGGTGATCGAGGTGCGGCCGAATTCGGTGGCGGTGATACCCAGCTCAATGATGTCGCCCTGGCGCGAGGCGCTGACGAAGTTGATCTCCGAGATGTACTTGGTCACCACACGCTGGTTGCCCAGTTGTACGATCGCGTAGATCGCCGCCTCTTCATCGATCCAGCGCAGCAGGCTGCCGCCGAACAGCGTGCCGTTGGGGTTGAGATCTTCGGGCTTGACCCATTTGCGGGTGTGAAAATTCATATCTACTCCTGAGCGTCTTGCCATTCGATAAAGGTAATGATGGCAGAGGCGGCCCTCCTCCTCCATTTAACATCGACTATCGTCTCGATTAATCGACAGAAAACCTTGGGCAGATGCGCAGGCGCGGCTATAATCGCCATCGCTTTAAAACGGTCATCTGCACTTGATACCGTTCCCGCCACCTGTCCGAGGGGCGCTGCAGCAGGTTCAACCTGTCAGGCTCGGATGGGGCGTTGTCTGGCCAGGCCTGCCTGCCGACACTAAACGCACAACGGCGCCCATTCGCACACTACGAATGGAGGCTCTTCATGAGCGCTGTAAACACGCCTGCCGGTTTTACCGATTTCAAAGTCGCTGACATCTCCCTGGCTGCATGGGGTCGTCGCGAAACCATCATCGCCGAATCGGAAATGCCTGCACTGATGGGCCTGCGCCGCAAGTACCTGCAAGAGCAACCGCTCAAAGGTGCCAAGATCCTCGGCTGCATCCACATGACCATCCAGACTGCCGTACTGATCGAAACCCTGGTTGCCCTGGGTGCCGAAGTACGCTGGTCGTCCTGCAACATCTTCTCCACCCAGGATCAGGCCGCTGCCTCGATCGCCGCTGCCGGTATCCCGGTGTTCGCCTGGAAAGGCGAAACCGAAGAAGAGTACGAGTGGTGCCTGGAGCAAACCATCCTCAAGGATGGCGCGCCATGGGATGCCAACATGATCCTCGACGACGGCGGTGACCTGACCGAGCTGCTGCACAAGAAATACCCGGCCGTTCTCGACCGCGTTCACGGCGTGACCGAAGAAACCACCACCGGCGTTCACCGCCTGCTGGACATGCTGGCCAAGGGCGAGCTGAAAATCCCGGCCATCAACGTCAACGACTCGGTCACCAAGAGCAAGAACGACAACAAGTACGGCTGCCGTCACAGCCTGAACGATGCGATCAAGCGCGGTACCGACCACCTGCTGTCGGGCAAGCAAGCGCTGGTCATCGGCTACGGTGACGTGGGCAAGGGCTCGGCCCAGTCGCTGCGTCAGGAAGGCATGATCGTCAAGGTCAGCGAAGTCGACCCGATCTGCGCCATGCAAGCCTGCATGGACGGCTTCGAACTGGTTTCGCCGTTCATCGACGGTATCAACACCGGTACCGAAGCAAGCATCGACAAAGCGCTGCTGGGCAAGATCGACCTGATCGTGACCACCACAGGCAACGTCAATGTCTGCGACGCCAACATGCTCAAAGCCCTGAAAAAGCGCGCTGTGGTCTGCAACATCGGTCACTTCGACAATGAAATCGACACCGCTTTCATGCGCAAGAACTGGGCCTGGGAAGAGGTCAAGCCGCAGGTACACAAGATCCACCGTACCGGCGCTGGCGATTTCGACGCGCAAAACGACGACTACCTGATCCTGCTGGCCGAAGGCCGTCTGGTGAACCTGGGTAACGCCACCGGCCACCCAAGCCGCATCATGGACGGTTCGTTCGCCAACCAGGTGCTGGCGCAGATCTTCCTGTTCGGCCAGAAGTACGCCGACCTGCCAGCCGCGCAGAAAGCCGAGCGCCTGACTGTCGAAGTGCTGCCGAAGAAACTCGACGAAGAAGTGGCCCTGGAAATGGTCCGCGGCTTCGGCGGCGTGGTAACCCAACTGACGCCTCAGCAGGCCGAGTACATCGGCGTTACTGTTGAAGGGCCGTTCAAGCCACACGCCTACCGCTACTGATGGGCCAAAGCCGGTGTCGCTGCCAAGCGTCACCGGCTTTTTTCTGTACGCCAGCCTCAGGGCTGGCCTGCTTGATCGGTTTACCAGGATTTCGCCATGTCTCAGGAACGTCGTTACAGCTTCGAGTTCTTCCCGACCAAGACCGATGCTGGACATGAAAAACTGCTCGCCACTGCCCGTCAGCTGGCCAGCTACAACCCGGATTTCTTCTCCTGCACCTACGGTGCCGGTGGCTCGACCCGCGACCGCACGCTGAACACCGTGCTGCAGCTGGAAAGCGAAGTGAAGATTCCTGCTGCGCCGCACCTGTCCTGCGTCGGTGACAGCAAGGAAGACCTGCGCAGCCTGCTGAGCCAGTACAAGGCCGCCGGTATCCAGCGCATCGTCGCCCTGCGCGGCGACCTGCCCTCGGGCATGGGCATAGCCAGCGGCGAGCTGCGCTACGCCAACGAACTGGTCGAGTTCATCCGCCAGGAAAGCGCTGATCACTTCCATATCGAAATCGCCGCCTACCCGGAGATGCATCCCCAGGCGCGCAACTTCGAAGATGACCTGAAGAATTTCGTGCGCAAGGCCAACGCCGGCGCCAACAGCGCCATCACCCAATACTTCTTCAACGCCGACAGCTACTTCTACTTCGTCGAGCGCGTGCAGCAGATGGGTGTGGATATTCCTGTGGTGCCGGGGATCATGCCGATCACCAACTACAGCAAGCTGGCGCGCTTCTCCGACGCCTGCGGCGCCGAGATCCCACGCTGGATCCGCAAGCAACTGGAGGCCTACGGCGATGACGTCATCAGCATTCAGAAGTTCGGTGAAGAGGTCATTACCCGCATGTGCGAACAACTGCTGCAAGGCGGCGCACCAGGGCTGCACTTCTACACCCTGAACCAGGCCGATCCGAGCCTGGCGATCTGGAACAACCTCAAGTTGCCGCGTTGATCGACGCGCTACTCCCGCTGCCAGCAAATGCGGCAGGGTACTGAAAGGGTCTTGGCTTACGCCAAGGCCAGCGTACGGCTACTAGCCATAGCCGTGCGCACGTCGTACTCTCCAGCCATGCCTGATTTCTCCCGCTTATTGACCGCCCTGCTGCTCACTTGCCTGAGTGCATTTGCCCACGGCGAGAAGCTGCGTATCGTCACCGAACCCTGGGCACCCTATGTCTACGTGGAAAACGGTCAGGCCAAAGGTATCGACTACGACGTCACTGTCGAAGTGTTAAAGCGCCTGGGCGTGGAAGTGGACTGGCAGTTCCTGCCCTGGAAGCGTTGTCTGGCGATGATTGATCAAGGCCTGGCAGATGGCATCCTGGATATTTTCTACACCGAACAGCGCGCCAATCAGCTCTTCTACCCCAACGAACCGTTGTCCGACGTGGAATTTGTGCTGTTCTATGCCAATGCCCGGCCCCATCCGGTCAACAGCCTGCAAGACCTGCGCGGCCTGACCGTCGGCACCTCCCCTGGCTATTCCTATGCGCCAGCGTTCAGCGATTCACCACTGTTCACCCGCGAGCCGGCGCCAACCCATGAAGCCAACTTCGGCAAACTGCAGCGCGGGCGCATCGACTTGCTGATCACCGACCGCCGCGTCGGTCGCTACCTGAGCAAATATCTTGGCCTGGATCAGCAGGTCAGCGAGCTGCCATTGGTGGTCAGCCGCCAGAGCCAGTACCTGGCGGTGCGCCGCAATACCGGCAGGGACGAGCTGATGCAACGCTTCGCCACCGAGCTGCGGCGTTTCAAACAAGACCCCGCCTATGCGGCCCTGAATGCCCGTTATGCCGGTACCGAAGAAAACTTTCGAACCACCGTTGAGCAGCAGGAACGCAGCACGCCCTGAATGCTCTGTTATACTCGGGCCTTCCCGCCAGGCTTACGCCCGGACGCTCGGCCTTGCAAAAGGCATCCCGACGGCAGGACAGCGCGGCCAAGAGCCCGCCCGCCATACTCCGGATGCGCATTGAAGACCCTGCTGGACCGGACGCGATAGCATCACCCGATGCCCGTCGCGCCAGGCAAGATTATCCCATCGGGCTTAGCCCCCACTAAGAACAGGATTGCTCATGTCCTTTGCTTCCCTCGGTCTCTCCGAGGCTCTAGTCAGTGCCATCGAGGCTGCTGGCTATACCCAGCCCACTCCGGTGCAACAGCGGGCCATTCCCGCCGTGTTGCAAGGTCGCGACCTGATGGTTGCCGCCCAGACAGGTACTGGTAAAACCGGTGGTTTCGCCCTGCCAATCCTCGAGCGCCTGTTTCCAGGTGGTCACCCAGACAAGTCCCAGCGTCATGGCCCTCGCCAGCCGCGGGTTCTGGTGCTGACCCCGACGCGCGAACTGGCCGCCCAGGTGCATGACAGCTTCAAGGTTTATGCCCGCGACCTCAAATTCGTCAGCGCCTGCATCTTCGGTGGCGTCGGCATGAACCCGCAGGTTCAGGCCATGGCCCGTGGCGTTGATGTGCTGGTGGCCTGCCCGGGCCGCTTGCTCGACCTCGCCGGCCAAGGCAGTGTCGACCTCTCCCACGTCGAAACCCTGGTGCTGGACGAAGCCGACCGCATGCTCGACATGGGCTTCATCCACGACGTGAAGAAAGTCCTCGCACGCCTGCCGGCCAAGCGTCAGAACCTGCTGTTCTCGGCGACCTTCTCCAAAGACATCACCGACCTTGCCGACAAGCTGCTGCACAACCCCGAGCGCATCGAGGTTACCCCGCCGAACACCACGGTCGAGCGGATCGAACAGCGTGTCTACCGCCTGCAGGCCAGCCATAAGCGCGCCCTGCTGGCCCACCTGATCACCACCGGCGCCTGGGAACAGGTACTGGTCTTCACCCGCACCAAGCACGGCGCCAACCGCCTGGCCGAATACCTGGAAAAGCACGGCCTGACCGCCGCCGCGATCCACGGCAACAAGAGCCAGAATGCCCGCACCAAAGCCCTGGCCGACTTCAAGGCCGGCACCGTGCGCATCATGGTTGCCACCGATATCGCTGCGCGTGGCCTGGATATCGACCAACTGCCGCATGTGGTCAACTTCGAACTGCCCAACGTCGAAGAAGACTACGTGCACCGGATCGGTCGTACCGGCCGTGCCGGTCGCTCGGGTGAAGCGATCTCGCTGGTCGCCCCGGATGAAGAAAAGCTGCTCAAGAGCATCGAGCGCGTCACGCGCCAGAAGATCCCGGATGGCGACCTGATGGGCTTTGATGCCTCCAAGGTTGAAGCCGAGAAGCCTGAGACCCGCGAGCGTCCGCAAAACAACCCTCGCGGTGGCCGTGGCCAGCGTGCTGACGGTACCAACACCGGCAACGGTGGCCGCAAGGACAAAGGCAAAGATCAGGGCAAGGAAAAAGGTCGCGACAAAGACAAGGAAAAAACCGCAGAGAAGTCTGCCGGTGGCCGCCAGGAGCGCAAACCTCGCGACAATAAAAAGCCGCGCCAGCCCCAGTCCACGCAGGCAAACGCGCCATCGGTGCCTGCCAACCGTGATCCGGAAGAGTTCCTGGATGACGACGTGGACAACTTTGGTAATCGCGCCGATTACGTCAGCCCTTACCAGAACAAGGGCAACCAGGGCCGCAACCGTCGCCCTGGCGCACCCGCCCAGGCAGGTGCCGGTGCTAGTGGCCAGCAGCGTAGCGGTGGCGGCCAGGGCCGCAACAACAATGGCCCGCGCACCGGTGCAGGTGGTTCGGCCAGCGGCGAAAAACGCGGTGGTTCGCGTAATGGCGGCGGTGGTCAGCCGCGCCGTGACGGCGGCGGAGCCCGTAATCGTCGTCCGAACAGTGACAATCAATCGGGCGAGCCAGCCGTGCGCAATCCGCGTGAAGGCCAGCCGCAACCGAAGATCATGCACAAAGAGTCGAAGATCGACCGCTTCCCGACTGCCGAACAGCTTGAGCAACTGCCAAGCCGTCCACGTGGCGAGAAACCTGCACTGCTGACGCGTAATCGCTGATCCAGCCATGCAGATACAAGAACGCCGCCCCTAGGGGCGGCGTTTTTGTTTGTCGCGGGATTCAACTGCCTGTAGGAGCGGGCTTGCCCCGCGATGCGATGTGTCTGACCGTCCGCAATCGCGGGACAGGCCCGCTCCCACCAGTGGCCAGGCACCAGGTTGAGACAGTTACTTCTGCTTGATGCCTTCGATCGAGATATCCAGGTCCAGGGTCTGCGAAGTAGCGCCTGGGCCTTTGATGCCGAAATCGTTCAGGTTCAGCGTGGTGGTAGCGTTGAAGCCTGCACGCTCGCCGCCCCATGGATCCGCGCCTTCACCGTTGAAGGTCGCCTTGAAGGTTACCGGCTTGGTCACGCCATGCATGGTCAGATCGCCGGTCACGTCAGCGGTTTTCTCGCCAGTCGGCTTGACGCTGGTGGAGACGAACTTGGCCGTTGGGTACTTCTTCACATCGAGGAAGTCTTTGCTGGCGATGTGCTTGTCACGCTCGGCGTGGTTGGACCACAGGCTGGCGGTTTTCAGGTCGACAGCGATCTTGCTGGCTTCAGGCTTGGCAGCATCCCAGCTGAAGGAGCCGTCGAAGTCCTTGAAGGTACCGTGAATGAAGCTGTAGCCCAGGTGGCTGATCTTCCAGTCTACGAAGGCATGCTGGCCTTCCTTGTCGATCTTGTAGTCTGCCGCCATGGCCTGGCCAGCCGAGAGCAGTGCGGTACCGAGCGCCAGAGCGGCAAAAGTCTTTTTCAACATGCGTCTATTATCCCTTTGGAGTGGAGGTTGAACATCAAGCTTTGCGGCCCAGCATGCGAGTGAGGGTCGCGTCACGGTCGATAAAGTGGTGCTTCAGGGCTGCCAGGCCATGCAGACCGGCAAAAATCACCAGCCCCCAGGCCAGGTAGAAATGGATTTCACCGGCGACATCCGCCTGATCGGGCAAGTTGCTGACCAGCGCAGGCACTTCGAACAGATCGAACACCGGAATACCCACGCCATCGGCGGTGGAAATCAGGTAACCGGCGATCATCACCGCGAACAGGCCGACGTAAAGCAGACCGTGACCGGCCTTGGAGGCTGCGCGGGTCAGTTTGCCGTGGTTTGGCAGCGCCGGTGGTGGCGGGCTGATGAAGCGCCAGGCTACGCGTGCCAGCATCACCGCCAGCAACACCAGGCCGATGCTCTTGTGCAGGTCGGGGGCTTCTTTGCGCCAAGGGCTGTAGTAGTCCAGGCCCATCATCCACAGACCCAGCCCGAACAATCCGAACACTGCCAGTGCCACACCCCAGTGCATGACGATGCTGACCAGGCCGTAGCGAGAAGATGAATTGCGCAGTTGCATTGCCGTGTTTCCCTGTAAGAACTGTGCTCAGACTAACAACTTATTTATCGAATTAAAGCGGAAAAATTTGCTTCGAAATATCGAGAAAAACGATGATTAGTGTGTAACAGCGTTATTAAGGAAACATTAACTGTAAGGGAAGGTGTAGCTGTTGTAGGAGCGGACTTCAGCGTATTACTGCGCCTTGGCCTGCACGTTGGCCACCGGCTTCTTGACCGGCGCAGGTTTGGCGGCGGTCTTCTTCGCCTGCTCGGCCTTGGCCACCGGCTTTTTCACTGGTGCTGGCTTGGCTGCCGCCTTGGCGGGCGCTGCCTTGACCGGTGCGGGCTTGACCGGCTCTTCCTTGGCAACCGGAGGCACTACTGGCGCAGGTGCTGCAACCGGAGGCACTACTGGCGCAGGTGCTGCAACCGGTGCCTGAGCAGCTTCTGCCGGCTTGGCCGCAGGCTTTGCAACAGGCTTGTCGTCACTGCCGAACATCCGCGAGAAAAAGCCTGGCTTGTTCGCTTCCTTCTTCACCGGCTCCGCTGCTTTGGCGGGCTTGTCGGACGACCCACCAAACAGGTTGGAGAAGAAGTTGCCCTTGCTGGCCGCCACCGCAGTAGCGGCTGCCGCGACTGGCGCCGCGCTGACGGGATCGAAGGACTTGCCCGCCGCCAGGTCCTGGACCTGGCTGGCTGCACGCTGACCGCTGCGCAGGGCACCTTCCAGGGTACCGGGGTAGAGCGCATCGGTGTGCTCACCGGCAAAGGCGATACGCTGCACCGGACGCTCCCACAAGCGCCAGAATTTGCTGATCTGGCCCGGACCATAGGCCAGGTAGGCACCGCCCATGTTGGCGTCG
>JBOICD010000142.1:0-8285 GCA_050739855.1 Pseudomonas sp. | reverse complement strand
CACACACACACACACACAGGTCAATGAGCTTCCCCTGCCTTCAACCCCAGCGGCAATTTGCGCGTCATCATCACCGCCAGCATGCTGATCGCCAGACCGATACCGACAAAATGGAAGGCATCGTTGTAGGCCATGATCATCGCCTGCTGGTGAGTGATTTCACTCAGCTTGCCCAGCGCCGCGCTATCGCTACCCAGACGTTCCGAAAGCTGCGCCAGGCGCTCTGCCACCTGTGGGTTGCTCGGCACGACGGACTCACGCAAGTAATCGAAGTACACCTTGGTGCGCGCATCCAGCAGCGTCGCCAGTAACGCAATGCCGATGGCACCGCCAAGGTTGCGCAGGATGTTGAACAAGCTCGATGCTGAACCTGCATCCTGAGGCAGGATGTAACTGGTGGCGATCAATGAAATGGTCACCATGATCATCGGCTGGCCAAGGGCGCGGATGATCTGGATATGGTTGAACTGTTCGCCGGCAAAGTCCGGATTGAGAACCCCGGAACCGAAGCTGGCCAGGCCGAACAGGCCGAACCCCAGGGTGCAGAGAATCTTCGGTGAAATCACCTTCATCAGCTGCGGCACCAGCGGAATCAGAAACAGCTGCGGGATACCCATCCACATGATCACTTCGCCGATCTGCAGGGCGTTGTAGTTCTGGATTTGCGCCAGGTACAGCGGCAACAGGTAGATCGAGCCATACAAACCCACCCCCATCCCCAGGCTGGCGATACTCGACAGACCGAAATTGCGGTTGCCGAGAATGCGCAGATTGATCAGCGGATTGGGTTTGGAAAACTGCAGGATCACAAAGCTGATCAGGCTCAACAAGGCAATGCTGCCGAGACTGACGATCAGGCTCGACTCCAGCCAGTCCTTGCGATGGCCTTCTTCCAGGAACACCTGCAGGCAGCCCAGGCCGACGCCAAGCGTAACGATGCCAGCGTAATCGGTGCTTTTCAGCAGTTCCCAGTGCGACTCTTTCTTTTCCAGGCCATACAGCAGGCCGCCGATCATGATCAGGCCGGGCGGGATGTTGATGTAGAAGATGTACTCCCAGCCCCAGTTTTCGGTCAGCCAGCCACCCAGGGTAGGGCCGATGGAGGGGGCGAAGGTGGCGGTCATGGCAAACATCGCCATGCCTTTGGCGCGATGGTGTTCGGGCAGTTTGATCAGGGTCAGGGTGAACGCCAGGGGAATCAGCGCGCCGCCGGTGAAGCCCTGCATGGCGCGGAAGATGATCATGCTCTCCAGGTTCCAGGCCATTGAGCACAACAACGACGACACCAGAAAGCCCAGCGACACCCACACCGCCAGGCGCCGCGCCGACAGCAGCTGCACCAGCCAGGCGGTCAGCGGAATCATGATGATCTCGGCCACCAGGTACGAAGTGGAGATCCACGAGCCTTCCTCCAGGGTGGCCGAAAGGGCGCCCTGGATGTCCTTGAGCGAGGAGTTGGTGATCTGGATGTCGAGCACCGCCATAAAGGCGCCGAGCATCACGCTCATCACCGCGATCCAGTCGCGTCGGCTGGGTTCGCCGACAGGACGGATCAGCGAATCACCGGCCATTGTCGGTAGTGTCCCGGATGTCCACAGTGGCGGTGACCGACATGCCCGGACGGATCCTGCCGCTCAGCGGGTTGTCGGCGGCGAAGGTCAGCTTCACCGGAATACGCTGCACCACCTTGGTGAAGTTGCCGGTGGCGTTGTCGGGTGGCAACAGGCTGAACTGGGCGCCGGAGGCGGCGAACAGGCTGTCGACCCGGGCTGTGATCGGCGTGTCGGGGTAGCTGTCGAACACCAGCTCGGCGGTCTGGCCCGGCAGCATGCGGCCAATCTGGGTTTCCTTGAAGTTGGCCTGGATCCAGATGTCCTGGTCCGGAACGATCGACAGCAGGTAGGCGCCAGCCTGTACCACCTGACCATTACGGGCGGCACGCTGGCCGATCACGCCGCTGATCGGCGCGTGGATTTCGCTGCGGGTCAGGTTCAGCTCGGCCTGGGCCAGCTCGGCACGGGCATTGACGATCTGCGCGTCCAGGCGCTTGATTTCAGCGCTCAGGGCGTTGACCTGCTGGCGCTGGCCTTGCAGGTCAGCCTGAGCCTTGCTCACTTGGGAGCGGGCGACGTGGTTCTCTGCCGACAGGGTGGTCACTCGCTCTTCGGAGACGAAGCCCGGTTTGCGCAGGGCCTGGGCGCGATTGAGGTCCAGCTCGGCGCGCCCCAGGGTGGCCTGGTTGGCGGCGACCTGGGCCTGGCCGGCGGCAATCAGGCTGGATTGCTGGGTCAGGCGACTTTCGGCTTGCAGGCGCTCGGCTTCGCGGGTGGCGAGGGCGGCGCGGGCGCGCTCCACGGCCAGGCGGAAATCGTCCGGCTCAAGGCGTACCAGCAGATCGCCCTTGGCCACCTGCTGGTTGTCCTGAACCAGTACTTCATCGATACGCGCGCTGAGCTGGCTGGAAACCCGGGTGATTTCACCCTGTACATAAGCGTTGTCGGTGCGCTCGTAGAACCGTCCTTTGACATACCAGTGGGCGAAAAAGGCGAGGGCGATGAACAGAACCAGGGTCAGGAAAACCAGCAGGCGGCGTTTAAGTTGAGCGGGCATGGGGTACTATCGTTCCAAAAATGTAAGCAAATTTAACCGTGTTTGGATCCACCGCCACAAGTGTTGATCGCGCCCATTGCTGGAGCCCGGTGCCTGCTCCCTGTTAACATCCAGCCTTTGATTCATCTCTAGTTCGAGACTCTCATGACCACCGTTCGCACGCGTATCGCGCCTTCGCCTACTGGCGATCCCCACGTCGGCACCGCCTACATCGCCCTGTTCAACTACTGCTTTGCCAAGCAGCACGGCGGCGAGTTCATCTTGCGTATTGAAGATACCGACCAGCTGCGTTCGACCCGCGAGTCCGAACAGCAGATCTTCGACGCCCTGCGCTGGCTCGGCATCGAGTGGAGCGAAGGTCCGGACGTCGGTGGCCCGCATGGCCCGTACCGGCAGAGCGAGCGCGGCGACATCTACAAGCAGTACGCCCAGCAACTGGTCGACATGGGCCACGCCTTCCCGTGCTTCTGCACCGCCGAAGAGCTGGACCAGATGCGTGCCGAGCAAATGGCCCGTGGCGAGACCCCGCGCTACGACGGTCGTGCCTTGCTGCTGCCGGCCGAAGAAGTGCAGCGCCGCCTGGCCGCTGGCGAGCCGCATGTGATCCGCATGAAGGTGCCGAGCGAAGGCGTTTGCGTGGTGCCGGACATGCTCCGTGGCGATGTCGAGATTCCGTGGGACCGCATGGACATGCAGGTACTGATGAAGACCGACGGCCTGCCGACCTACTTCCTGGCCAACGTCGTCGATGACCACCTGATGGGCATCACCCACGTGCTGCGCGGCGAAGAATGGCTGCCGTCGGCGCCCAAGCTGATCAAGCTGTACGAATACTTCGGTTGGGAACAGCCGACCCTGTGCTACATGCCGCTGCTGCGTAACCCGGACAAGAGCAAGCTGTCCAAGCGCAAGAACCCGACCTCGGTGACCTTCTACGAGCGCATGGGCTTCATGCCTGAAGCGATGCTCAACTACCTGGGGCGCATGGGCTGGTCGATGCCGGACGAGCGTGAAAAGTTCTCCCTGGCCGAGATGGTCGAGCACTTCGACCTGTCGCGGGTTTCCCTGGGCGGGCCGATTTTCGACATCGAGAAGCTGTCCTGGCTCAACGGCCAGTGGCTGCGTGACCTTCCGGTGGAAGAGTTCGCCGCGCGGGTGCAGAAGTGGGCGTTCAACAGCGACTACATGATGAAGATCGCGCCGCATGTGCAGGGCAGGGTAGAGACCTTCAGCCAGATTGCCCCGCTGGGAGGCTTCTTCTTTGAAGGTGCGCTCAAGCTCGATGCCAAACTGTTCGAGCACAAAAAATTGTCGGCCGACCAGGTGCGTCAGGTTATCCAGTTGATCCTGTGGAAGCTGGAAAGCCTGCGTCAGTGGGAAAAAGACCGCATTACCGGATGCATCCAGGCCGTGGTTGAGGCCCTGGAGCTGAAGCTGCGTGACGCCATGCCGCTGATGTTCGCCGCGATCAGCGGTCAGGCCAGCTCGGTATCGGTGCTCGACGCCATGGAAATCCTCGGCCCGGACCTGACCCGCTATCGCCTGCGCCAGGCCCTGGACCTGCTCGGTGGCGTGTCGAAGAAAGAAAACAAAGAGTGGGAGAAGCTGTTGGGCACCATCGCCTGATAGTTATCGCGGGTCTCTGTGGGAGCGGGCTTGCCCCGCGAAGAGGCCCGCAACCCCGCAAAATCGGGGTGTTTCTGCAGGTTGGACGGTAAGTGTTTGTTATCTCGGAATTTTTTTTTGGGTTTTGTTGAAAATTTATTTGACAGGTCTGCAATCCGATCTTAATATGCGCCCCGTCCACAGCGATGAACGAAACGAAACGCGAAGCACCCAGCCAAGCGATTCAGTTCAAAGCGACATTGTGGGGCTATAGCTCAGCTGGGAGAGCGCCTGCATGGCATGCAGGAGGTCAGCGGTTCGATCCCGCTTAGCTCCACCAAATTCCGATCCGTAGTCATCTACACTGACTGCGGAGTCAACCGGGTTCCAGCGACCGGGTTGTTAAGGTAAGAAGGTTCGTCCCCTTCGTCTAGTGGCCTAGGACACCGCCCTTTCACGGCGGTAACAGGGGTTCGAGTCCCCTAGGGGACGCCAGTTTTACACAAGTGATGTCGAAAGAGATCACTGGGCCGCGAGGCTAGAAATCTGGGGCTATAGCTCAGCTGGGAGAGCGCCTGCATGGCATGCAGGAGGTCAGCGGTTCGATCCCGCTTAGCTCCACCAATTTTGCCAGGATTCGTGAAAACGGATCTGCACGAAGGTTACAAGTCCCCTTCGTCTAGTGGCCTAGGACACCGCCCTTTCACGGCGGTAACAGGGGTTCGAGTCCCCTAGGGGACGCCATTTTACCCACTTTGTGGGATTTCAAGGCTCATTCGATTATTGAATGAGCCTTTTGTTTTTGTCTCGAAAAAAGTTTTCCTCTCCCTTCTTCTTTCTCTGCACGACAAGCGGCAGGGGAAAGTGCTTGCAGAAAAATATTATGAGAATAATATTCTATCCATAATATTCGGAGGCAAGTCATGAACGACAAAAAGGCGAAAACCCGTGAACGGATTCTTGATGCCGCCTGCAGCGCACTGATCCAGCATGGTCCGGCCGAACCCAGCGTCAACCAGGTCATGGGCGCTGCCGGGCTTACGGTAGGGGGCTTCTACGCGCACTTCGACAGCAAGGATGCGCTGATGCTCGAAGCCTTCAGCCAGTTGCTCGCAGAGCGTCGGGCGTTGCTTGCCGAGGTCGACCCGAACATGAGCGGCGAAGCACGTCGTGCCCTGGTCGCCGCTTTCTACCTGTCGCGTAAGCACCGTGATGCCACCGAGCGCGCCTGCCCGCTGCCCAACGCCCTGGGTGAGATGGCGCGGCTGCCGGATAGCTTCCGCCAGGTGCTGGGCGAACACATTGAATTGATGATGGCCAATCTTGCTGACAGCCCTGAAGAGGCCGACAAGGTCCTCGCCGACCTGGCGTTGATGGTCGGCGGTCTGGCCTTGGCCCGTGCCCTGGGCACAGACGAGCTGTCTGACCGTATCCTGCGTGCCGCCAAATCGGCGGTAGTCTGATCGAGCGACACCCACCGGAGCGAAGCGATGAATACCTTGAGCTGGATTCGTAGCGTCAACGGCACCCTCGGACGGCTGGCGCCAGAACATGTCGCGGGCAAGATGCGCCGCGCCTTCATGACCCCGCGCAATCTGCCGCCGCGCGAGTGGGAGTTGCCACTACTGGCCCGTGCCGAGCGCATAACGTTGCGCTTCGGTTTGTCGGCGCTGCGCTGGGGGCAGGGACCGACGGTCTTGTTGATGCACGGTTGGGAAGGGCGCCCGACCCAGTTCGCACACCTGATCGATACGCTGGTGCAGTCCGGCTACACTGCCGTGGCCCTGGAAGGGCCGGCCCATGGTCATTCGCCGGGTAATCAGGCGCATGTGGTGCTGTTCGCCCGGGCGCTGCTGGAAGCTGCTGCCGAGTTGCCGCCGTTGCACGCGGTCATTGGTCATTCCATGGGCGGCTCCAGTGTCATGCTCGCGCTGCAGTGGGGGTTGCGTGCTGAAGCGGCGGTGAGTGTTGCCGCGCCGGCGCAGTTGCTGGGTGTGTTGCGTCGTTTCGCCAGTCACCTGGGCATGCCGACCCGTGCGCGGGCGGCTTTTGTGCGCCAGATTGAACGGGATGTCGGTATTCCGATCGGACGCCTGGATGTTGGCGGCTATCAACTGGAAATCCCGGCACTGATCGCACACGCCGAAGACGATAATCTGGTACCGGCCAGCGAGGCTCAGGCGATTCATCGGGCCTGGTTCGACAGTCGTCTGTTGATGCTGCCTGACGGTGGTCATCAGCGCGTACTGTCCGATCCAAAATTGATCGAAGGCGTCATGGCACTGATGGCGCGTCGTCTTGCACCGGCGCGGCAATCGGCCTGAGCATCCGTTACACTCTGCCCGTTCATCACAGACCTGGAGCGGGCATGAGTTGGGATCTGGCAACACCGTTCACGATTGATCTGCGCGTCGCTGCCGACGATATCGATGGCCTCGGCCACGCCAATAATGCGGTCTACGTCACCTGGCTGGAGCGCTGTGCCTGGCGCCATTCCCAGCGTCTGGGGCTGGATCTGGCCGAGTACCGGCGCCTGGACCGGGCGATGGCCGTGGTGCGTCATGAAATCGACTACCTGGCGGCCGCGTATGAAGACGACGAGTTGCAGTTGGCGACCTGGATCGTCGACTGGGATCAGCGCCTGAAGATGACCCGACGCTTCCAGCTGGTGCGGCCCAGTGATGGCACTACTTTGCTGCGTGCGCAGACTACCTTCGTCTGCATTGAGTTATCCACAGGGCGGCCCAAGCGCATGCCAGGGGAGTTTATCGAGGGTTATGGAGCGGCGCTGCTTCAATAGGTTTACCTGAACCATTTACTGAATAGCTCCGTTGATGAACGCCTCGTCGAGTGACGTGGCGTTGAAGTAATCCATGAAACCTTCTGCATCGTTGAAAGGAAGAAAGCGGCGCTTGTGGATCAAATGAAATTGATCGCAATGACTAGTGATTTCTTCTATATGGTGAGAGGAAACTAAAACGGTGGCGCCCTCGCTGCAAGCTTGGTGCAGACAAAGCCAAATGTAATGACGAAATTCAGGGTCTATTCCGGCAGTCGGTTCGTCGAGAATTAGTAAGTCACAAGGAAGTGTCAACAAAGTTAAAGCAAAGAACGCGCGGATTTCTCCATAGCTACAAGTTGCTGGCTTTTTTTTCCATAGGGCGGCATAGCGCCTGCTGATAGTTGGTGACCACTGCTTTAATTTTTCGAATGTTTGTTCTCCACAAGGTGGGGTAACAGTTGTCAAATTACCTATCAAACTGTGTATATCTGCCATTTGAAGTGACGACGGTGGAGAAAGTATTTGCGAAAGATAAAGTGGTTGCACTGCTTGATTAAAAATGTTCCCCTCAGCAGGGTGGCGTAGACCACAGAGCATATCAAATAGCGTTGTTTTTCCTGAGCCATTAGGTCCAAGAACCCCTCCTAGCGTGCCTTTTTGTAAGAGTAGGGTGGCATTTTCAAAAATGTTGTCTTTTTGATACCTGAAGCTTATGTTGTTTACGCTTATGATGTTCATTTTAGTATCGGCTCCAGACAGGGTGGATACGGAAATTTTTGTAAAAAATTAGATAGCTAATTAGCAGTGATGTTAATGAAATGGTAAGTGCTGTGACGATGTCTAACGCGCCGGTCATGATGGATTGTGCAAAATACAACGGATTGATTTGGTTCAATTTTGCAGGAATTGACTCCGGAGATGATGCGCCCAAGTAGCCGCATGAGATCATTAAAAATGATACTGCAGAAAAAATCGTATTCGCAGTGGAGAACCTCAAGGGAGCTAGCACCAGCAATAGTCCAAGTGCAGAGTAAAAAGTATAGCTGGCGTAAAATCGAAGTAATATGGTTGTGTACTCTTCCAGCTCGTAGTCTCCAAAGGCGGGGCGAGATGCGAGATAAAACACAGTTGCGTAGAATAGGCTGATAGCTGAATAACTTGTAATGTGCGATCCGAGATAGATGGATATTGACGTTTTTTTGAATATGAAGGATCGGATAAATCCGCTTTCCCTTCGCCCGATCAAATAAAAGCTAAAGCCAAATAAGGCGATGCTGGACGCCATGTA
>JBOICD010000141.1:0-8293 GCA_050739855.1 Pseudomonas sp. | reverse complement strand
CATGCCCTCGCCGATGCTGGCGCTGGTCTTCGACAAGCCCTGCTTGAGGCGGGCGAAGAAGCCAGCCTTGTTTTCTTCGCTATGAGCCGGGGCAGGCGCCTCGACAGGCGCGGGCTCTACAACAGGTGCAACAGTGGCCACTGGAGCCACTGGAGCCACTGGAGCCACTGGAGCCACTGGAGCCACTGGAGCCACTGGAGCAGGCTCGGGCTCAACGACTGGCGCTGCAACCGGTTCAGGCTGGACAACGACCGGCGCAGGCTCTACCACAGGTGCCGGACGCTCCGGGATCGGTGGCGGGGTGTGCGGCTCAAGGTCTGCCACCAGGGCAACCGGCTCTTCAGGCACCGGCAAAACCAAACCGACGGACGGCGCAGGTGGCGCCTCAACTGCAACCACCGCTGGCGCGACGACAGCAGGCTCCGGCGCAACGGCAGGTGCGGGTACAGGCGCGAGGGCACCATCGATTGGCGCTGGGGCAGCTGGCGCTTCGCTGGTCAGCGCTGCTGGCTGCTCTGGCTCAACCGCTGCAGGGGCTTGTGGCTGTTCGGCAACCGCTGGCTGGGGCTTTTTGCGCAGCCAGCCGAACAGGCCTTTCTTTTCACCAGCCGCGGCCGGCGTCTTTTTGTCGTCGTTGGAACCAAACATGGAAGACGGCTATCTCAGGGTAGCGATGCGCCACTGCGGCGCCTCGAAAATTCTTTTAACGCAGAACAGACTACTTTTATTCCGGCTCGTTCATGCGCAGCATTTTGTCATCAAGCCCGCGGGTCAGATCCGCAACAGGCATGGTCGTCAGGCAACCGGATCAGTATCCTAGCACCTCCTAGCCCGCTGACGCTAAGACCACGCGGGCAGTCCTACAGGTTAAACAACGTATGAATGCTCTAGCCCGCCGCGCCGCTGGCCTGTTGCTCAGCACAGTTTGTCTGCCGTTCGCCGCCTTTGCCGCCGATCCGCAGCCCACCCACGAGTTCATTCTCGACAACGGCCTGAAAGTGGTCGTGCGCGAAGACCACCGTGCGCCAGTGGTGGTCTCGCAGATCTGGTACAAGGTCGGCTCCACGTATGAGTCCCCGGGCCAGACCGGTCTGTCCCACGCGCTGGAACACATGATGTTCAAGGGCAGCGAGAAACTCGGCCCCGGCGAAGCTTCGCGCATCCTGCGTGACCTGGGTGCCGAAGAGAACGCCTTCACCAGCGACGACTACACCGCTTACTACCAGGTGCTGGCCCGCGACCGCCTGCCGGTGGCCCTGGAGCTGGAGGCTGACCGCATGAACAGCCTGCGCCTGCCAGCCGACGAGTTCAGCCGCGAGATCGAGGTGATCAAGGAAGAGCGCCGCCTGCGCACCGACGATCAACCCAATGCCAAGGCATTCGAGCTGTTCAGCGCCATGGCCTTTCCGGCCAGCAGCTACCGTACCCCGACCATCGGCTGGATGGCTGACCTCGATCGCATGAAGGTCGAAGAACTGCGCCACTGGTACGAATCCTGGTACACGCCGAACAACGCCACCCTGGTGGTGGTCGGTGACGTGACGGTCGACGAGGTCAAAGGCCTGGCCCAGCGCTTCTTTGGCGCCATCCCCAAACGCGCGATTCCACCGGCCAAGCTGCCACTGGAGCTGGCCGAGCCCGGCTTGCGCGAAACCACCCTGCATGTACGCACCCAGCTGCCAAGCCTGATCTACGGCTTCAACATGCCGGGCCTGGCCACCGCCAAGGACCCGCGTACCGTACACGCCCTGCGCCTGATCTCGGCACTGCTGGACGGCGGCTACAGCGCCCGTCTGCCGAGCCAGCTCGAGCGCGGCCAGGAGCTGGTCTCCAGCGCCTCGTCCAACTACAACCCGTTCACCCGCGGCGACAGCATGTTTCTGATCTCGGCCACGCCGAACCAGCAGAAGAACAAAACCCTGGCCGATGTTGAAAGCGGCATCTGGAAACTGCTCGACGAACTCAAGACCACCCCGCCTTCGGCTGAAGAGCTAGAGCGCGTGCGCGCCCAGGTGATCGCCGGGCTGGTCTACGATCGCGACTCGATCAGCAGCCAGGCCACTGCCATCGGCATGCTCGAGACCGTCGGTCTGTCATGGAAGCTGATCGACAGCGAGCTCGACGAACTGAAAAGCGTGACCCCGGCCGACATCCAGAACGCTGCGCGCACCTATTTCACCCGCGAACGCCTGAGCGTTGCCCATGTACTGCCCGAGGAGAACGCTCATGAGTGAACGCAGCGCACCCCGCTACACCCTGATCGGTCTCGGCATCCTGTCGTTGGTTGGCGTGCTGGCGTTTGTCCTGGCCAAGCCGGCCCAGTCGGACAACATCGCACAACCGGCCAATAGCACCGCAGCCAAACCGGTCAACACCCTGCAGACGCTGGCGGAGCTGGATGGCAAGGCGCCGAGCCGCCGGCAACTGAACATCCAGACCTGGAACACCACTGAAGGCGCCAAGGTGCTGTTCGTCGAAGCGCGCGAGCTGCCGATGTTCGACCTGCGCCTGACCTTCGCCGCCGGCAGCAGCCAGGACGGTGACGCCCCGGGCCTGGCGACCCTGACCAACGCCATGCTCAACGAAGGCGTGGCCGGCAAGGACGTTACCGCCATTGCCGAAGGCTTCGAAGGCCTCGGTGCTGACTTTGGCAACGGTGCCTACCGCGACATGGCCGTGGCCACGCTGCGCAGCCTGAGTGCGGCGGACAAACGTGAACCGGCGCTGAAGCTGTTCGCCGAGGTAGTCGGCAAGCCAACCTTCCCGCAGGATGCCCTGACACGCATCAAGAACCAGCTGCAGGCCGGTTTCGAGTACCAGAAGCAGAACCCGGGCAAGCTGGCCAGCATCGCGCTGTTCGGGAAGCTGTATGGCAGCCACCCGTATGCCCACCCAAGTGATGGCGATGCCAAGAGCATTCCGCCGATCACCCTCGAGCAATTGCGGGCCTTCCACGCCAAGGCCTATGCCGCGGGCAATACCGTCATCGCCCTGGTCGGCGACCTGAGCCGCAGCGAGGCCGAAGCCATTGCTGCCCAGGTCTCGGCCGCCCTGCCCAAGGGCCCGGCGCTGGCCAAGCTGCCTCAGCCTGCCGAGCCCAAGCCTGGCACCACGCACATCGACTTCCCGTCCAAGCAGACCCACTTGATGCTGGCCCAGCTGGGCATCGACCGCAACGACCCGGACTACGCGGCGCTGTCGCTGGGTAACCAGATCCTCGGTGGCGGCACCTTCGGCACCCGCCTGATGAGCGAAGTACGCGAGAAGCGCGGCCTGACCTACGGCGTCTACTCGGTGTTCAGCCCGATGCAGGTGCGCGGGCCGTTCATGATCAACCTGCAGACCCGTGCCGAACTCAGCGAAGGCACCCTGAAACTGGTTCAGGACATCCTCGCCGATTACCTCAAGACCGGCCCGAGCCAGCAGGAGCTGGATGATGCCAAGCGCGAGCTGGCCGGCAGCTTCCCGCTGTCCAATGCCAGCAACGCCAGCATCGTCGGCCAGTTGGGCGCCATCGGCTTCTACGACCTGCCGCTGACCTGGCTGGAAGACTACATGCAACAATCCCAGGCGCTGACCATCGAACAGGTCAAGACCGCCCTGAACAAACACCTCGCCGCCGACAAGATGGTCATCGTCACCGCAGGCCCGAGCGTGCCGCAGAAACCTCTGCCGCCACCCACTGACAAACCCGCCGAGCAGCCGCTTGGTGTACCGGAGCATTAATGGCCAGTCCATCCGCCAAATCGGCCAAGCCACACAACGGCCAGGGCCAGTTGCGCATCATTGCCGGCGAATGGCGCAGCCGTCGCCTGAGCTTCCCTGACGCTCCCGGTCTGCGCCCGACGCCAGACCGGGTGCGCGAAACCCTGTTCAACTGGCTGGCGCCGCATATCGAAGGGGCCAAGGTACTCGATGCCTATACCGGAAGTGGCGCCTTGTACCTGGAGGCACTCTCGCGCGGTGCCGCTGAGGCCGTGGCGCTGGACAGCAACCCGGCGGCCATTGCCAGCCTGCGGCAGAACCTGGAGACCTTGCGCTGCCCTCGCGGCCAGGTAATCCAGAGCGATGCCCAGCGCTACCTGCAGGGTGAGCCGAAGCAGACCTTCGACCTGGTGTTCCTTGATCCGCCGTTCCACCAGAACCTGCTGGCAACCACCTGCGCCCTGCTTGAAGAGCGCCAGTGGCTGGCCGAAAACGCCTGGATCTACACCGAGAGCGAAACCCCGCCTTCGACGCTGCAGCTGCCCGGCAACTGGCGCCTGCACCGCGAGAAAAAGGCTGGCCAGGTGTACTACGCCCTCTGGCAGCGCAGCTGAGTTGCAACGACGACCCTGCTACGGCGGGGTCGTCACACTGTGCAATAGATATCTATCCCCTTTCGCTCGCCTTTTTGCCTGATCGTGCTTCTGGTCATCAACCACAAGGAGCACTGTCATGGATCGACGTATTTCCTTCACCAGCGGCCTGCTCGGGCTGTTGCTGGTATCTGGCCAGGCCCTGGCCGATCCCCCTGATCGCCATGAATTCACCCTGGAAAACGGCCTGCATGTGGTCGTCAGCGAGGACCGCCGGGCACCGGTAGTCACCACCCACCTGCTGGTCAAGGTGGGCTCAAGCCATGAGTACCCTGGGCAATCCGGGTTGTCCCATGCCCTCGAACACCTGCTTTACCGGGGTAGCGCCAAAACCGCGCCCGGGGAATTTTCGCAAGTCATCGAACGTCTGGGCGGCACTGACAATGCCTACACCAATCGCGATTTCACCGTTCATCACCAGACGTTGCCCAGTGAACGGCTGGCGGTAGCCCTGGAGCTGAGTGCCGACCTGCTGAAGGGCGCCCACCTCAGTGATAGCGAATTCGTTCGTGAAATCGAGGCCGTCAGGTCCGAGCGCCGCGAAAGAGTCGATGAGTATCCGGCGGCCAGGCTCGACGAGCAGCTGCAAGCCATCGCCTATCCACAAAGCAGCTATCGCACCCCGGTGATTGGCTGGATGAGCGACCTTGCGCGCATGCACAACGATGAGCTGCAAGCCTGGTATCGCACCTGGTACGCGCCCAACAATGCCACGTTGATCATTGTCGGCGACGTTCAGCTCGATGCAGTGAAACGTCAGGTTGAGCAGTACTTCGCCGGTTTCACCCGGCAAATCCTCCCGCGCACCAAGCTACCCCTGCAATCGGCTGCGACAGGGCCACGACAGGTGACAGTCTACGATGCGGTCAGCAGGCCAAGGCTGGTCATGGCGTTCAACGTACCGACCTACGCCACAGCGGCGTCGGCGACCGACGTCCATGCCTTGCGTCTGCTCGACGCACTGCTGGGCAAAGGCTTGAGTGCCCGGCTCAGCACCCGGCTGGAGCGCCAGCAAGCGCTGCTGTTCAGCCCCGAGGTCAGCTATGGGCCGCTGGCCAGGGGCGATACGTTGTTCGAAATTTCGGCATCGATCAATACTGCACACCCCAAACCGCTCGCCGACCTGCAAGCGGCTATCTGGGCACAACTGCAAGCGATCAAAAGCACGCCGCCAAGCGTTGCCGAGCTAGCTCGTGCGCGTGCCCTGCTGCTGGCCGAAAACACCTTTTTCCAGGACTCCCTTAACGGCCAGGCCAGTGATATCGCCGCCATGCTGGGCAGTGGCCTGCCAGCCTCTCAACTGGACAACGACCAAAGCAACCTTGAGGGGGTAACGCCCGAACAAGTACAGCAGGCCGCCAACGACTTCTTCACCGCTGAACGCCTGGCGGTTGCCTACCTGCAGGCCAAGGAGGCCGACCATGAATAAGCTCACCCGATCATCCCTCCCGCTCTTGCTGCTACTGGCATGCACTGCTTCCCAGGCCCAGGCGCAACCCCGGCCGCTTGAGCTGGAGTCACTGCAAGTCACAGCACCCGTTCCCGCACAGCTGCAGTTACCGATCAAGTCATGGCAGACGCCACAAGGCAGCAAGGTCCTGTTTGTACAACGCCGGCAATTGCCGATGTTTGATCTTCAGCTTGATTTTGCCGCTGGCAGTGCCAGGGATGATGGCGCCGCCGGCCTGGCACAGCTCACCCTGGGCATGCTCGATGAAGGCACCCAACAACGCGATGCCATGCAGATCGCCGAAGGCTTCGACGAAGTCGGTGCGCAGTTCAGCAAATCGGTAGTGCATGACAGCGCTACGGTGAAGCTACGCAGCCTGAGTGATGAACAGCAACGGAGCAAAGCCGTTAAGTTACTGAGCGAAGTCCTGGGGCAACCACAGTTTGCCGAAGACAAACTGCAACAGATCAAGGACCAGCTCAGCGGCCTGGTGGCGCAGCGGCAAAACTACGCAACCTACAAGGCCAGCGACCTGCTCTATGAGCATGTGTTCGCCAATCATCCCTACGCCGCCAACAGCTATGGCGCAGAGCAGACCATCAATGCACTGACCGTCGCTGATCTTCGCGCCTTTCACCAACGAGCCTTCAGCGCAGGCAACGCCGTGATTACCCTGGTCGGTGATCTGTCGCTGGAGCAGGCCCAGGCCATTGCCGCGCAGGTGTCAGCGGCGTTGCCCGCAGGCCCGGCACTCCCGCCACTACCAGTAGCCGCCAGCTTCGAACCCGAGATCTACCATCTGGAACATCCCGGCAGCCAGGCGCTGCTGTTGTTCGCCATCCCCGGCATCAGTGTCCAACATCCCGATGCACCTGCCTTGACCCTGGCCAACCTGATACTGGGCGGTCCCGGTGGCACCTCGCGGCTGTTCGATGAACTGCGCACTCGCCGCGGCCTGACCTATGGCGCCGGATCAAAGCTGAGGCAGCATCCTGTCAACGGCATCTGGACGTTCACCACCCAGGTCCAGGCCCAATATCGCGACGCCGCAATGACATTGCTGGAGCAACTGCTCAAGGACTATGCCGAGCAAGGACCAAGCCAGAAGGAATTCGCTGACGCGAAACAGAAGTTGCGCGGCAGCTATCTGCTGGAATCGGTGAGCAACCGGCAGATCAGCGGCATCCTGAGCACCATCGGCTTCAACCAGTTACCGCTGGACAACCGTCAGGCCTTTCTCGATCGAGTGCAGACATTGACCCTGGATCAGCTGAAGGTCGTGTTGAAAAATCACCTGAAGCTCGACAAGCTGGTGCAGATCAGTGTCGGCCCGTCGGTCGAACAGCACGACTTGCCCGCATTCGCACCCGCTAACGGATGATCGACCCGGGCAAGTGTCGGTAACCGGATTTACACTTGTCTGAAAGCACTCTGCGAGCACACCACGATGTATCCCATCACCCCCAGCCCCTTCAAACCCGCCCTGGGGCTGGGCAATCCGCATCTGCAGACGCTTTGGGGGCCGCTCTGGCGCAAGTCGGCAGCCCTGAACCGCCAACGCGAGCGTCTGTGGCTGGCCGATGGCGATTTCCTCGACCTCGACTGGCACGGTCCGCACGAGGCCAGCACCCCACTGGTGCTGGTGCTGCACGGGCTGACAGGCTCGTCCAGCTCGCCCTACGTCATTGGTATGCAACAGGCCTTGGCTGACCGCGGCTGGGCCAGCGTCGCACTGAACTGGCGCGGTTGCTCGGGCGAACCGAACCTGCTGCCGCGCAGCTACCACTCCGGCGCCAGCGAGGACCTCGCCGAAACCATCGAGCACCTGCGTGCGCAACGCCCACAAGCGCCGCTGTATGCCGTCGGCTACTCGCTGGGCGGCAACGTACTGCTCAAGCACCTTGGCGAAGCGGGCTCGGCAAGTCAGTTGCAGGCGGCGGTAGCGGTATCGGTGCCGTTTCGTCTGGACCAGTGCGCCGACCGTATCGGCCTGGGGTTTTCCCGGGTCTACCAGGCGCATTTCATGCGCGCCATGCTCGCCTATGTGAAAGAGAAACAACGCCACTTCCAGCATCACGGCCACCATGAAGGCCTCGCCGCACTGGAGCGTCTTGGGCCCCTGGAGAACCTGCGCACGTTCTGGGACTTTGATGGTCGAGTGACCGCACCGCTCAATGGCTTTGCCGATGCCAAGGACTATTACCGCCGGGCATCGAGCCGGTATTTCCTCGGGGAAAACCGCACACCGACACTGATCATCCATTCCAGCGATGACCCGTTCGTGTTCAGCCATAGCCTGCCGGAAGCCAATGAACTACCGAGCCAGACCACCTTCGAGCTGTATTTGCGCGGTGGCCATGTCGGTTTTGTCGACGGCAGTGTGCGGGTGCCTGGGTATTACCTGGAACGGCGGATTCCGCAGTGGTTAGGGGCAACCTGAGGACTTTTCGCGGGGCAAGCCCGCTCCCACAGGATGGATTAAGCC
>JBOICD010000140.1:0-8312 GCA_050739855.1 Pseudomonas sp. | reverse complement strand
GGTAGGTGTAGAACTGCACCGGCCAGCGGACCCAGAAACGCGGTGAGACGCGGGCGATGGACAACGGTATCGAGGCCACGAAGCCGATGGCCAGCGAGGCGGTCAGCAGCCACATGGTCATGGCCAGGCCGGTGATGTGCGTGCCATCGGTATAGAGAAACGCGCGCCAGTATTCCTGCAGCAATTCGATCATCGGATGGCCTCCCGGGTGCCGACGTTGTAGCGGCGTTCCAGCCAGCGCAGGGCGATGTTCGAGGCGCTGGTGATAAGCAGGTAGATAAAGGCTGCGACCATCAGGAAGTAGAACAGCTGATAGCTGCTCTTGCCGGCATCCTGGGCGGCCTTGACCAGATCAGCCAGGCCGATGATCGAGACCAGGGCGGTGGCCTTGAGCATGACCATCCAGTTGTTGCCGATGCCGGGCAGGGCGAAGCGCATCATTTGCGGGAAGACCACGAAGCGAAAGCGTTGCATACGCTTGAGGCCATAGGCGGTGGCGGCCTCGACCTGGCCGCGGGGCACGGCAAGGATCGCGCCGCGGAAGGTCTCGGTGAAGTAGGCACCATAGATGAAACCCAGGGTGATCACGCCCGCCGCGAACGGGTCGATCTCGATGTATTCCCATTCCATGGAGTCGGTGAGCGTCGTCAGCCAGGTTTGCAGGCTGTAGAAAATCAGCAGCATCAACACCAGGTCGGGCACACCGCGAATCAGCGTGGTGTAGGCCTGGGCGATCAGGCGCAACGGGCGCACCGGCGAAAGCTTGGCGCTGGCGCCGAGCAGGCCCAGGCCAACGCTGACCAGCAGCGACATGAGGGATAATTTGATGGTCATCCAGGTGCCCTGCAGCAGCAAAGGGCCGAAGCCCTTCAGGCTGAAGGCCGAGAGTCCTAAAAACTGCAACAGGTCTTCGAACATGTAAGCAACCTATGCCAATGGCTGTGGGAGCGGGCTTGTCCCGCGATTGCGCTCTGTCAGCCGCATCGCATCGCGGGGCAAGCCCGCTCCTACAGTTATTTGCCGCTGTAGAGGTTCAGGTCACCGAAGTGTTTTTTCTGGATCTCGGCATAGGTGCCGTCATCGTGTAACGCTTTGATACCTTTGTTGATCAGGTCCTGGAGCTCTTTGTTACCTTTTTTGATACCCACCGCGGTCTTCGACGGTAGCAATTCGCTTTCTACCGGTGCGCTGACTTCATAGCCTGCGCCCTGGGGCGACTTGAGAAAGCCCAGTTCAGCCTGGAGCATGTCCTGGATAGAAGCATCCAGACGGCCGGAGGTCAGGTCGGCATAGACCTGGTCCTGGTTCTGGTAGGCCTGGGTCTTGACCCCGGCTTTGTCCAGCACGGCCTTGGCGTAGGCTTCCTGGATGGTGCCTTGCTCATAGCCGACCGTCTTGCCTTTGAGCGAAGCCGGATCAGCGCTCAGTCCTGAACCTTTTTTGTACACCAGCGAAGTCGGGCCGGAGAACAGTTCATTAGAAAAATCGATGACTTTTTCCCGCGCCGGAGTGACGGTCATGGACGAGATCACCCCGTCGAACTTGTTGGCCTTGAGGCCCGGAATCATGCCGTCGAAATCGCTCTCGACCCATTTGCATTTGACCTTGAGCTCGGCGCAGATGGCGTTGCCCAGGTCGATGTCGAAGCCCACCAGGCTGCCGTCGGCAGCCTTGGATTCAAACGGGGCATACGACGGATCGACGCCGAAGCGCAGCTCCTTGTATTCCTTGGCCAGGGCATTGCCCGCAGCCAGACACAGTGCAAGTGCAGAAAACGTCAGCCATGCTTTTTTCATTGTGTGTCCCTGGATTTGTAACCTAGTGGGGTGGCACTGGGCCGTTACCGGCCAGTGCCTGACATCACAATGACAGCAATTTTCACACCATGTCGCAGAAGCGGGCTTGCCCCGCGCTGTCAGTAGCGCGCATCCACCGGCTTGCCGCCGTTGGGCCAGTCCTTGACCTTGTCCGGGAAGTCCGGTCGCGGCTGCTGCGAGAACCAGGCGGCAACATCCACCGCTTCCTGGTCACTCAGGCCGCCCTGGCCCAGGGGAAAGCGCTCATGGAAGCCGATCGGCATGTTGCGTTTGACGAATGCGGCAGCCGTGTAGGTGCGTGCCATGCCGGCACCGATGTTGAAAGACTGCTCGCCCCACAACGGCGGGAACACCAGGCTGCCATCCTCGCGGGCCAGACCCTGGCCATCGGCGCCGTGACACACCGCACATTGTTTGACGTAGACCTGTTGGCCGTTGTCGAGGTCGGGCTTGATCGCTGGATCAATCTTGCCAACACCGCGTCCAGCCACTTTGTCGCCGGGCTGGGTGTTGTTTTTCATCCACTCGAAGTAGGCGACCATGGCCTGCATGTCAGCTGACTGCGGTGGAATCGGCTTGCCGTTCATGGAGCGACGGAAGCAGCCGTTGATGCGCTCTTGCAAGGTAATCACCTTACCGGCACGCGGTGCGTAGCCGGGGAAAAACGCCGACACGCCAACAAAGGGCGAACCATCGGCCACGGTGCCGGCGTTGAGGTGACAACTGGTGCAGTTCAGGGCGTTGCCGACGTTGTCCGGCAACAATGCCTTGGTCTGCAGGTGCAGGCGCATACCGCGGATGACCTGGTCGGCGTTGGCGGCGGCGAGCAGGTCGGCCAGGCGCGGGGTCTCAAAGGCGGTGGAATCAGTGGTTTGCGGGTTGAGTTGGCCGCGCAGCTTTTTCACCTGTTCCGGGGTGACCGCTGAACTGTCGTTGCCCCAGCGGCTGCGCACGAAACTGAGGATCTCGGCGATTTCCTGATCCGATAGGCGTGCGAAGCCGGGCATGGTGTAGACCCGCGAATGGGTGGCGGTCTGCGCGGTCTCCCAGCCGGTCAGGGTGATGTGCAGCAGCGAGGTCGGGTCGCTGGAAGCGATGCTCGGGTTGCCGGCCAGTGGCGGGAACATGCCTGGCACGCCCGCACCGTCGGTACGGTGGCAGTCGCTGCAGAACTGGGTGTAACCCAGGCCTCCACGGCTACTGAACAGATCGGCCGGTGGTGCGGCCGGCGTCAGTGCCACGGCGGGCATGGGCAGGTCGTTATCGCCCGGCGGCAGGGATTTGAGGTAGCTGGCGATGGCGGTCAGGTCGGTATCGCTGAAATGCTGGGTGCTGTGGTGAATCACGTCAGCCATGTTTCCGGAGACCGTGGCGAAGCGGTTTTGCCCGGTTTTGAGCAGTTGCACAGTGTCTGGCACCGTCCACAGGTTGCGCAGGCTCAGGGCGCGCCAGTGCTCGACGGTTTCCCCGGCGAGGAAGTGCTTGCCGCTGCTGCCGGTGTCACTCATGGCCTTTTCCTGAAAGGCGATGCCGCGTGGGGTATGGCAGGCGCCACAATGGCCCAGGCCCTGCACCAGATAGGCGCCGCGATTGATCAGCGGATCGCGCTCCGGGTCGGGTTCGAACGGTTGATTGTCGACGAACGCCCAGTTCCAGAATGCCAGCCCCCAGCGCATGTTGAACGGCCAGCTCATGTCGGCGGCCTGGTTGGACTGGCTGATCGGCTCCACCGCTTGCATCAGGTAGGCGTACAGCGCCTGCATGTCCTCTTCGCTGATTTTGGCGTAGGACGGGTAGGGCATGGCGGGATACAGATGGGTGCCGTCGGCACTCACCCCTTCGCGCATGGCCTTGTCGAACTGCTCGAAGCTGTAACGCCCGATACCGGTTTCCGGGTCCGGGGTGATGTTGCTTGAGTAGATTGTGCCCATGGGCGTCTTCAGTTGCAGCCCACCGGCCATCAGCGGACCTTGCGGGGCGGTGTGGCAAGCGATGCAGTCACCGAGCTGGGCAACGTATCGGCCACGTTCGAGCAGTGGCTTGTCGGCGGTTTCAGCCGCTGCCATGTCTGGTTCACTGGCGTGAAGGGCGGGGATCAGCAGCAACGTTGTGGCACACAGGGCCAGGCGTGAAAGTACGGAAGCCATTGCATATTCCTTTAGTCACCCGGCCCGGGTGGTCCCTTGGGCGCAGGTGTGCAATCGTTTTTATGATTCATCAGGCAGCACTGGGAACGAGGCTCGTCCCAGTGTTGTTGTAGAGGATTTGCTGGCGGGTACAGTTGATATGGATCAGCGCAGCCGGCATTGCACCGGCTGCGAGGCGCGAGGGGATTACTTGCCCGGCACCAGGGTCAGACGCTTGCTGCCATAGGCGCGGTCGAAGTTTTGCGGTTGCAGCGGCAAACTCATGTAACGGCCCTTGAACCAGGCATCCAGGCCATCGGCAAAGTGTGGGCTGGCCGGGTTGCCGGACTGGCCGCTGCTGCTCTGCAGTTGCAGCGGTTCGATCTGGCCGAAGTCCACCACCATGCGCAGCGACGGCGCCAGCTGGGCGTTGAAATCCTTGCCCCAGGCATACGGCGCAAGGTTCAGGGTGCTGTGGTCGCCGCCGCTGGCCTGCGGGCCACGGCTGACGGCATCACCCAGGCCATGGAAGGTTGGTGTCGGCCAGCGGTACGGGTGCAGCTTGCCCCATTGCCAGGCGCGACGGTCATTGCCCAGTTGCGCTTCACCGGCAGTGATCGCTGCGGCCAGGCTGCGGGCGAGGATTGCGGGTTTGTCTTCTTGCTGCGCGGTGCGCTGGTCGTTCCAGAACGGGCTGTCTTCACGGCCGAGCAAATGATCGGCCTGGGCCGAGTAGGACAACCGCGCATTACCGACGAAGGCCTGCCAGGTTGCCGAAGACTCCGGGCCGAGCTCATCGAGGAAGGTCTGTTTCGCGCTTTCCTGCAGGAACAGTTCATACAGGGCGGCGTCGGCCGAGGTGGTGCTCAGGCGACCATCGAAGGCCATCAGCCGCGTATAGGCTTCACGGGCCTTGCTGCGCTGATCGCCGGGCAACGCGTCGATCGCCTGTTTCAGCGGCTGAGCCATGCCGGGTGCTTCGAACATCTGCTTGAGTTTGGCGGCGAACAGGGTGGTCTGGTCGTTTTGCATGGTGATCAGGCTGCGGCTGTCATGCTTGCCGTTAGCGGCCAGCTGCCCCAGGCGTTCGGCGCGCTCGGGGTAGTACCAGCTGTTGGACAACTGCATGCCGTAACCTTTGGGCACGCTGCGCTGGTTGGCGTTGCCAAGCCAGCCCTGGGGCGGGTCCTGATCGTAAGGGTGGAGCATCGGGTCGGCGTAGCCATCCCAGTCATAGCGCCCGTCCCAGCCCGGCGAAGGCAGCAGCCCCTGGCCTTCACGACGGTTGGGGAAGCGGCCGCTGACCTGCCAGCCGATGTTGCTGGCGTCGGCGAAGACGAAATTCAGCGCTGCGGCGCCGATTTCACGGGTGTTATCGAAGGCACGCTCGACGTTCTGCGCCCGCGACAGGTTGAAAAATGCATCCAGGCTCTGGTCGCCCTTGAGCTGTGGCAGTTGCAGGGCCAGGCCCAGGCTGGCGTTCGGCGCCTGGCCGAGCAGCGTGCCATGACGGGTGTCGTACAGGGTTTCGCGCCGTGGACGCTGACCCTTGATGAAGTAGGTTTCGTTGCGCGCCAGGGCTGGCAGCCATTTACCGTCGGCCTGGTACATCAGGCGGCTGCCTTCGCGTTTGAGGCGCTCCAGGTACAGGTCCTGGTTATCGGCCATGACCGCGCTGGCACTCCAGGCCAGCTTGCCGTTGTAGCCGGAGAGCAGCAGCGGCAGACCGGCAATGGTTACGCCAGCGGCCTGATACTTGGGCGTGCGGATCTGCACCGGCGTCATCGCCCAGGCTCCCAGGGTGTCGCTGGCCAGCAGGCTCTTGCCGCTACGGCTGCGTTGCGGGGCAATCGCCCAGTTGCTGGAACCGGCCGTGCCCAACAGGTTGAGGGCGGCCAACTGTTCGCTGGCGGCGCTCAGCGGCGCCAGCCCGGTCAGCGCGTTACCCAGGCTCAGGCCTTTGAGCTTGTCGGCTTCAGCCGTCGGCAGGGGTTCGTCAGGGTAGCTGGGCAACAACCACGGCAGTTTGTCGCTGCCGACTTTCTGCGCCAGGGTCAAAGCGGCGAGCTCTTCCTGCAGGTTGACCGACTGGCTGAAATTGTACAGGCAGAAGATCAGTGCCGAGTCTTCAGGCTTCCAGTACTCCGGGCGGTAGCCGCTTTGCGCCAACGGCGCCGGGAGCCGGTCGCGGTAACGGAACAGGTAGGCGTTGACGCCACGGGCATAGACTTCAAAGAAGCGCTTGAGCCGTGGCGAGGCATCGGCGTAAAGCTGGTTGGCGGTCTGTTTCAGGTTGGCGCCACGCATCAGCCGGTCGACTTCCAGCACATCCGGGCCGGCAATCTCGGCCAGGCGACCCTGGGCCAACAAGCGCATGCCGACCATTTGTCCGATGCGGTCACCGGCATGCACATAGCCCAGTGCGAACAGGGCGTCGTGGAAGTTGCTGCTTTCGATCAGCGGCATGCCCAGGGCATTGCGTCGCACTGACACGTTCTGGGCCAGGCCTTTAAGGGGTTGTACGCCACTGGCCGGTGGCACGCTGTCGCGATAGCCGCCCATCTGGCAGCCGCCCAGGGCAAGCACGCCGAACATCGCTGCGGCTACGCCGAACCGGGGGAGGAAAGGGGGGAAGGCTGGCGCGGCCATGGTCGGGCTCCTGCAGGGCGTGGCGTCTAAAAGGCGCTACGTTAGTGAGCCCGACCACGCCATGCAAGCGGGGCACAGCCTTTATTTTTCAGGCTGTTCAAAGGCCACTATCAGGCCCCGTGGCACTTCTTGAACTTCTTGTTGCTGCCGCATGGGCACGGGTCGTTGCGGCCGACGTCCTTCAGGGCGTTGCGCACCGGCTCCTGGTGGCCGTGGTTGCAGTGCGGACCGTGAACATGGCCGTGGTCATGGTCGTGATGATCATGATCGTGGTTGCAGTCGGGGCCATGGACATGGGGTTGTTGGGTCATTGCGGGTTACTCCGGTAAAAGATCGCCGGGAATTATCTCACCACTGCGCGATAAGTGCAGTTCGCGGGTGAAGATTAATCCGCTGTTGAGCTCGCCATCGAGGCGGTAGCGCAAGGGGCGATCGGTCTTCCTGAGCATTTTCGCCAGCGGTTTGAGCTGTTGCCAGAGGTTGGTGCGCACGGGGATTTTGAAGGTTCGCCGGGCATGTCCGCCGACACTGCGCCAGAGGCTTTCCTTACCCTCGGCCAGTAATAGATCGTTCAGGCGCACGGTGTAGGTCAGGTTGCGGATGAACAGGCGTCCGTCATTAGGGTTGTCGACGCGTACATGAAGGACGAATTCTTGCTCCAGCAGGCGCACCTTAACGGCTTCGACCTTGACCAGGTGAACCTCGGGATCGCGGTAGTCATCGCTCAGCCAACTGGCACATCCCGTCAGTTGCAGTAGCAGGAAGCTGAACAGCAACAGTCGGGTCATTGGCGTTAGCTCCCCAGGTAACTGGCGCAGCACTTCTTGAACTTCTGCCCGCTGGCGCAAGGGCAGGCGTCGTTGCGTCCGGCCTTCAGGCCTACGGTCGGGTCGATGAAATACCAGTGCCCGTCATTCTGCACAAAGGCCGAACGCTCGCGATGGCTATGTTCGCCGTCATTATCGTGCCAGCGGGCAGTGAAGGTGACGAAGGCGTGCTCGGGCTTGCCGCCGAATACTTCGGCGCTTTCCACTTCAAGGCCCAGCCAGGTGCTTTGCGCACTCCAGGCGGCAATCGCGGCGCGGTCAAGACCCGCCTGCTGCACGGGCAGGGTGGTGTTCACCAGGTAATCGGTCAGCCCCAGCACGTAGGCGCTGTAGCGCGAACGCATCAGCGTCTGCGCGTCGGGGGCCGGATGCCCGGCGTGATAGTGTCCACAACAGGCGTCGAGCAGATTACCGCTGCCGCAGGGACAAACCGAGACACTCATTGTTTCACCACCAGTACTTGCCAAAATTTTGCGGATTGGCCCAGAACTTGGCATTGAGCCAGTCCGGGACCTGTTTGTATTCACGTAGATCATAGGTGAACAGGCTCAGTACCTGATCATCGCGCTGAAACTTTTCGTTGGCCTGCAGGGCCAGGGCGAAGAAATCGGTGTCTTGCCAGCCGCAGGCGCTCAGGTCGGCCAGCACTGCCACGCGGCTGGCATTGAGGTTGCGGATACCGCCGAGCAACTCCAGGCCTTTGCGTTTGGGCAGATGCTCCAGGCAGTCGACCAGCAAGGCCAGGTCGAAGCGCTGAGCGGCCAGATTCTCTGGCAACGGACCCGGTTGGGCCTGGGCAATTTCGACCTGCGGGTGCGCCTGGGCAAAGGCTTCCAGGGCTGGAAAACGTGTGCCGACCAGCAGCAGACGTTGCGGTGAATGGCGTTCAAGCA
>JBOICD010000139.1:0-8384 GCA_050739855.1 Pseudomonas sp. | reverse complement strand
AGCCCGCCCCCACCGGAATCATCAAACCTGTGGGAGCGGGCTTGCCCCGCGATGGCGTTACCTCACTGCGCATCCAGGTGCAGCGGCGTGATCACCCGGCCATCCGCTTCAGCCTGGCCGAGGCTGGCATCGACGAAGTACACCCGGTCATCGGCCAGTTGGCCCTTGTCCACCAGGTAGTCCTTGATGCTACTGGCCCGGGCCTGACCCAGCTGGCGTAGCAGCAGAGCGCTCTCGCCCCAGGACTTGAGCACCGCATCGCGCAACTGAGTGGTGCGCTGCTCGCGGTCGAGCTGTTCCCATTCGGCCGGTGGCTGCTGCTTCATGCGGGTGCGATAAATCCCTTCAAGCATCGCCGGTTTGTCGCCATCAGGGACCTTCAGCTCCGAAGCCTGGGCTGGCACTTTGTCACCACGACGCTGGAGGATCTTGTAGTAGGTGCTCTGGTATTCACGCTCCAGACGCTGCTGGGCAATCAACGGTCCGTCGCTGCTTTGCGCGCTGGTACCTTCGATCTCCAGGCGCAGGGCAGGGCGTTCCTTGAGCGCCGCCGCGAGTTTGTCGAGGGCGCTTTGCGCATCGGCAGCCAGGTCGCTGGAGCCGGCGGCGAAGGCGACGTTGCCCAGGTCCTGGGCGTCGCCACCGCTGATCAGGCCACCGATGAACTTGAATGGCGCCTGGGCGGCGCGCAGTACCAGGTTGCGCAGGGTCTGCCAGACGATCGGCATGACGCTGAACTGGGGGTCGTTCAGATCACCGCTGACCGGCAGTTCGATGGAGATCTTGCCCTCGGTGTCCTTGAGCAAGGCCACCGCCAGGCGAATCGGCAGATCCACTGCATCCGGGCTTTCGACCTTCTCACCCAGTTGCAGCTGCTCGACCACCACTTTGTTCTCGGCTTTGAGCTTGCCTTGGGTGATGACGTAGTGCAGATCGATGTTCAACCGGCCCTTGCGTATACGGAAACCGGCAAATTTGCCTGAGTAAGGCGTCAGGGTGGTCAGCTCGACGCGTTTGAAGCTGGTGGCGATATCCAGGCTGGCCATCGGGTTGAAGGGGTTCAGCGCGCCTTTGATGGTCACTGGTGCGTAACGATCGACCTTGCCCTTGATATCGACCTTGGCCGGCTTGGGCTGGCGGTTGTCGATGGTGCCAATCTGACCGTTGAGTTGCTGGATGGCGGTGGCGAAGTTGGGAGTCAGGCTGAAGTCGGCAAAGTTCGCCGAGCCATCGTTGATATCGATTGCACCGATGCGGATGCCCAGCGGCTTGTCGCTGCTGGCCGCTGGCTTGGCTTTCGCCTGGGCACTGGTTGGCGCGGTGGCCGGCTGCGGGATCAGCAGGTCGTCGACGTTGGTGGTGCGGTCTTCGTTGATCATGAAGCGCGCATAAGGCTGCTTCAGGCTGACCTTGCCGATGCTCAGGGCGTCACCATGACGGTAGGACAGCCCGTCAAGGTTCAGCTGCTGCCATTTGACGAAGTCGCGGTCTTTGATGGTGTCCAGGGTATGCAGCTGGTTGACCTGCGCCTTGCCGTCAATGCTGAAGGCCAGCGGATCTACGTTGCTGAGGTTGACGTTGAGGTCACTGCCGAGCATGCCGCTACGCAGCTCCAGGCGGATGTACGGCGTGATGTAGGCCTGGGCGATGCGCAAGTCGATGTCCTGGGTGCTGACCTTGAGCTTGGCGGTCACCGGTGCCAGGTTGACCTCGCCGGCAGCCTGCAACTTGCCTTGCTTGCCCACGCCGGTATCGAGTTTGAGGGTGAAAGGCGACTGATTGAGGCTGTCGAAGTTCTGCAGGTCGAGGTTCAGCGGACCCACCTCCAGCGCTACCGGCTGCTTCTGCGAGCGATCCGCCAGGTGGACCTGGTAGTTACGCAGTTGCACATCCTTGAGCAGCACCTGCCAGGGCTTGCCTGGCTCGGCAGGGGTCGCTTGCGCCTGACTATCAGGTTCGGCTGCGGCTGGCTCGGCTTTCTCCTTTGGCGTGGTCTTGGCTGGCTGGCTGGCGAACAGCTTTTGCCAGTCCAGTTGACCATCTGCCTCCAGCGCGGCCCAGGTTTCCAGCTTCTCGCTACGGATCTTGCCTACGGTTACCAGTTGTTTGGCGAGGTCTACAGAGGTTTCACTGACATCCAGGCGCGCCAGGCGAGCCAGTGGACGGCCATCCGGCGCCTTGATGGCAAAGGGCGCAATGCTCACCGAGGTGTTGTCGAGCAGCAGCTCGGTTTCCTTCGACAGGTTCAGCTTGTAGTGGGTGTCGAGGTTGATCTCGCCTTCTTCCAGCACCAGCGGCACGGCATCACGGACATAGGGCCAGAAGGCCTTCATCTTGCCGTCAGTGACCTTCAAGGTGCCTTCGGAGGCAAGCGGCACCACACTGAAGGTCCCGCTCCAGTCGATGCGACCACCGCCTGGGCCAACGGCGACCAAGGTCATGTCAGTGCTGTCGTCGGGCAGGGTGCTGAGGTTTTTCAGCTCCAGGTTCATCGAGTCGTACAGGAACTCGATCGGCTCGCTGGGACGCAGGTCCTGGAAGTGCAGGTAACCTTCACTGAGCTTGATGCTGGCGATACGCACCGGGAACGGATCACTGGGCGGTGCCTCTGGTTTCGGCTCGCTGGGAGGCAGTTTGAACAGCTGCGCGAGGTTGAGGCTGCCATCCTTGGCGAACAGCAATTCAGTACGCGGCTTGTCCAGCTCGATGCCTGCCAGATGCAGGGCACCGGTCCACAGGCTATCGACCTGCAGGTTGGCGTACAGGCGTTCAAAGCCGACCTGCTTCTTGTCCGGCTCGCCAATGTGCAGGCCCCAGAGGGTCAGCTCAAGACTGAAGGGGTTGAGCTCGATACGCTGCAAGTGCGCAGGCACCGTGGTGTAGTTGGCCAATTGCTGGTTGGCGATACGCAGGGCAACCCCTGGGAGAATCAGAAAGCCAAGCAGGCTGTACAGGGCCAAAGCGGCCAACATGGCGCCGAGGGCGCGTTTCAATCCTTTGGGCATGTGCGGCGTCGTCTGTCTGGAACGGGAGTGGTTGGAGTATGGCACGTAAAAACGGTTCCGAAGATAGCTCGGAAATTACCGGTTTTTTGTTTTAAAGCTGAAGAATCAAGGTCTTCAGCGGTGGTTGCTGGTCCTGCGACGGAAAGTCGCTGGCCGGTGTAAGCACCTGGCAGTCGCGCACCGGGCGCCCGGCTTTCTCAGCGCAGCGCAGTACTTGCTCGCGCCAGTCGTCGAGGCTGACCTTGGCCAGGTTGTTACAGCAGATCAGTACGCCGTCTTCGGCGGTGCTGAGCAGGGCCGGTTTGAGCAGGCTTTGGTAGTCGCGCAACAGATCGACGGTGCCGAAGGCGCTTTTGGCCCAGGCCGGCGGGTCGAGAAACACCAGGTCGAACTGGCGCTGCTCCAGGCGCGGGTACGGTGGCAGCTTGTGACCACGGCGCTGGCTGATGGGCAAGCCGGCGAACTGGCGGATCGCCGGGAAGTAATCGGACTGGATGAAGCTCATCGGTGCCAGCTGTGGATTGAGTGCAGCGTTCTCCTTGCCCACCGCCAGGTTGCCTTCGGCGAAGTCCAGGTTGCACACCTCACGGGCGCCGCCTGCTGCAGCGCTGAGACCGACACCGCAGGTATAGGCGAACAGGTTCAGCACACGCTTGCCGGCACTGTGTTGCTTGACCCAACCGCGGGCGTTGCGCAGGTCGAGGAACAGCAGTGGGTCTTGACCGGCATGGCGGCCACGGACACGGTAGTTCAGCCCCCATTCATGACCGACAAGGTCGGCCAGGGCCGCTTCGCTGGCCTGGTACACCGGGTCACGGCGGTCGATGCGGCTGTTGCCCTGGGAGCGGTCGTTGTAGACCAGCAGCAGCTCAAGGCCAAGCTGCGCTTCAACCATGGCGTGCAGTTCAAGCAAGGCGCTGCTCTCAAGCGTCTGGTGGAAACTCTGCACCAGCAGTTGCGGGCCATAGCGGTCAACGGTCAGACCGCTGGCGCCTTCCTGACTGCCATGGAACAGGCGGTAGCAGTCGGTGCCCTGGGCATGCAATTCGGCGATTAAGCCCTGGCGGGCGTCGAGGGCGGCGCGCAGCGCCTGATTCAAGAGGGACATGCACGTGGCCTTGGTTTGCGGACGTGCAGTTTATCAGTTCAAGCCAGGGGAGGGGCCGTTGCAGCCCCTCCCGCAGTTATCAGCGTTCGATCGCCAGGGCAACGCCCTGACCGCCGCCGATGCACAAGGTGGCCAGGCCTTTGCTGACATCACGCTTGATCATCTCGTGCAGCAGGGTCACCAGCACCCGGCAACCCGAGGCGCCGATCGGGTGGCCCAGGGCAATGGCGCCGCCGTTGACGTTGACCTTGCTGGCGTCCCAACCCAGTTCCTTGCCCACGGACAGGGCCTGGGCGGCGAAGGCTTCGTTGGCTTCGATCAGGTCCAGGTCGGCCAGATCCCAGCCGGCTTTTTCCAGGCAGCGGCGGGTGGCGCTGACCGGGCCGATGCCCATGATCGCTGGGTCGACACCGGCATTGGCGTAGGCCTTGATCCGCGCCAGGATCGGCAAGCCCAGCTGCTGGGCCTTGGCTGCACTCATCAGCATCACGGCAGCGGCACCGTCGTTGAGCGACGAAGCGTTACCGGCAGTGACGGTACCGTCTTTCTTGAAGGCCGGCTTGAGCTTGCCCAGGGATTCGGCGGTAGTACCGGCACGTGGTTGCTCGTCAGTGGCGAAGGCAACCGGATCGCCCTTGCGCTGAGGAATCAGGATCGGGGTGATTTCGTCAACGAAGCGGCGGGCTTCGATGGCGGCGGTGGCTTTTTGCTGGGAGGCGGCGGCGAAGGCATCCTGGTCTTCACGGCTGATGCCGTACTTTTCCACCAGGTTCTCGGCAGTGATGC
Organism: Pseudomonas sp.; assembly: GCA_050739855.1. Taxonomy (GTDB): domain Bacteria; phylum Pseudomonadota; class Gammaproteobacteria; order Pseudomonadales; family Pseudomonadaceae; genus Aquipseudomonas. The sequence goes on along the minus strand of JBOICD010000139.1, from coordinate 3,485 downwards.
CCATGTGGTAGTCGTTGAAGGCGTCCCACAGGCCGTCGCTGATCATGCTGTCGATCAGCGTGCTGTGGCCCATGCGCAAACCGGTACGGGCGCCCGGCATGACATAGTTGGCCAGGCTCATGTTTTCCTGACCGCCTGCGATGATCACCTCGGCGTCGCCGCAGCGGATTGCCTGGGTTGCCAGGTGCAGGGCCTTGAGGCCGGAGCCGCAGACTTTGTTCAGGGTCATGGCCGGCACCGCGTGGGGCAGGCCGGCCTTGATCGCGGCCTGGCGCGCAGGATTTTGCCCGGCACCAGCGGTCAGCACCTGGCCGAGGATCACTTCATCGACCAGCTCGGCATCGATGCCGGTCAGGGTCAGCAGTTGGCGAATCACCGCAGCGCCGAGGTCAACGGCGGGAATAGCGGCCAGCGCTCCTTGGTAGCTACCGACAGCGGTTCGGGTGGCGGCAACGATAACAACATCTTGCATGGCGCGGGTCCTCACTCTTATTCGATTTGGCGTCAGAACAGCACAGGCCCCTGCGGGGCCTTGATCAACCGTCATGGTGGCATAGATGCTTCAGGTATCGCTAATGGCGAACCACTTGGTCGCCTTCAGTGGATACCCATGCGCCACCGCGCCCGGTGCGCTGAGCCGTCACGCATGGCCCAGCGCAGCACCGGGGCCGTGCTGTTGATCCCCAGACGAATCAAACGCCGCTGCAATGGATGCTGTTGCAGCTCCAGCATGTCGCGTGCCCATTCTGGCAGCAAATCGATGCCAGCACGCAGCATCAGGCTACCCACTGGCTTGGCCAGACGGCTGGGCGCGGGGGCATCGAGCAATACCTGCACCACTTCCTGGCTACGTTCATCGGCGTACAACTGTGGACGCATGGCCTGCAGGTAGTCCGTTACCTGTTGACGCGAGTGTGGTACATCCCGGGCCCCCAGGCGTTCGGCGATCAGGGCGATTTCGGCGTAGTAGGCATCCTGCTCGGCGAGGGGCAGATTCGGATTGCGGTAACGCAGATGGGCGGCAAGAAAGCTGCTGACCTCGGCCACATGCACCCAGGTCAACAGGTCAGGATCGCTGGCTGCATAGGGGCGCCCATCGGCAGCGCTACCGACGACTTGTAGATGGATGGTGCGGACTTTTTCGATCAGCCAGTTGGCATCGCCGGTGGCACCAAAGGTGGTGCCGGAGATGAACTGGCTGGTGCGGCGCAGGCGTCCGAGCAGGTCCTGGCGAAAATTGGAGTGATCCCAGACCCCGGCCAGGGCCAGCGGATGCAGCAGTTGCAGGAGCAGAGCACTGATACCGCCCACCAGCATGCTCGGGAAGTCGCCGTGTACACGCCAGCTGATGCTGTCCGGGCCGAACAGTCCGGGGTCGCCCTTGGGGTTTTCCAGGTCAAGCTGCCCCAGGGACAAGCCGGTCAGGCTCATCACCTGGGTTTCGATACGGCGGCGAATCGCTTCCATGGTTACCTTGCGTACGAGGCAGCCATGACCTGCTGCCGGTTATGTATTCAAACGTTTGTCGATCAGGCCCTGGACCACACTGGGGTCGGCCAGGGTCGAAGTGTCACCCAGAGTGTCAAGCTCGTTGCAGGCGATCTTGCGCAGGATGCGGCGCATGATCTTGCCTGAGCGGGTCTTGGGCAGTGCTGGCGCCCACTGGATCAGTTCCGGCTTGGCGAAGCTGCCGATTTCCTTGCTGACCAGGGCCAGCAGCTCCTGCTTGAGCGTGTCGTCCGGGGTCACTCCGTTCATCGGCGTGACAAAGGCGTAGATGCCTTGCCCCTTGAGATCGTGAGGGTACCCGACTACGGCGGCCTCGGCGATGCTGTCGTGCAATACCAGCGCGCTTTCAACTTCGGCGGTGCCGATGCGGTGCCCGGAGACGTTGATGACGTCATCGATGCGCCCGGTTATCCACAGGTCGCCGTCTTCGTCGCGGCGGGCGCCGTCGCCGGTGAAGTAGTAACCCGGCAGTGGCTTGAAGTAGGTGTCGATCATCCGTTGCGGGTCGCCATACACGCTGCGGATCTGTCCGGGCCAGCTGGCCTTGATCGCCAGCATGCCGCTGCCGGGGCCTTCGATGAGCTTGCCCTTGTCATCGAGCAGTACGGGTTGTACGCCGAACATCGGTTGGGTGGCGCAACCGGGTTTTATCCGCCGGGTGCTTACCAGCGGGCTGATCATGATGCCGCCGGTCTCGGTCTGCCACCAGGTATCGACGATCGGGCAGCGTTGCTCGCCCACCGCATTGAAGTACCACTCCCAGGCTTCCGGGTTGATCGGTTCGCCGACGCTGCCGAGCAGGCGCAGGCTCTTGCGCGAGGTGTTCTGCAGCGGTCCTTGACCTTCACGCATCAAGGCGCGCAGGGCGGTGGGGGCGGTATAGAAAATGTTCACCTTGTGTTTGTCGACCACCTGCCAGAAACGCGCGGTGTCGGGGTAGTTGGGCACGCCTTCGAACATCAGGGTGATAGCGCCATTGGCCAGCGGCCCGTAGACGATATAGCTGTGCCCGGTTACCCAGCCAACATCGGCGGTGCACCAGAACACTTCGCCTTCACGGTAATCGAACACGGTCTTGAAGGTCAGGGTGGCCTGCAGCAGGTAGCCGGCGGTGGTGTGCAGCACGCCTTTGGGTTTGCCGGTGCTGCCGGAGGTGTAGAGGATGAACAGCGGGTCTTCGGCGTCCATCGGCTCGGGCGGGCAGTCATCGCCGACCTGTTTGATCGCTTCGTGGTACCAGAGGTCGCGGCCTTCGCTCCAGGCGATCTGGCCACCGGTGCGCTTGATCACCACCACGGTGCTGACATCCGCGCAACTGAGCAGCGCCTTGTCGACGTTGTTCTTCAGAGGCACGGTCTTGCCACCGCGAATGCCTTCATCGGCAGTGATTACGGTGCGGCAATCGGCGTCGAGGACTCGGTCACGCAGCGCATCGGGTGAGAAGCCGCCAAACACCACCGAATGAATCGCGCCGATGCGGCTGCAGGCGAGCATGGCGTAAGCGGCCTCGGGGACCATGGGCATGTAGATGCATACCCGATCACCTTTTTTGACGCCGCGTTGCTTGAGCACATTGGCCAGGCGGCAGACCTGCTGGTGCAGTTCACGGTAGGTGATGACGCTGGAGTCGGCAGGGTTGTCGCCTTCACGGATGATCGCTGGCTGGTCGCCCCGCGTGGCCAGGTGGCGGTCAATGCAGTTGTAGCTGACGTTGAGTTGAGCACCCTCGAACCAGGTGGTCTGGCCGGTCTTCATGTCACTGTAATGGATGCTGCTCCAGGGCTTGATCCAGTCCAGGGCTTTGGCCTGTTCTGTCCAGAACGCATCAGGGGCTTCAATCGACTGGCGGTACAGACGCTGGTATTCAGTCTGGCTCAGGCGCGCCGCTTTGCTGACGGCATCGGCATGGGGATAGGCGCTGATATCGAACATGGCGGGGTCCTGTCCTGATTGTTTTTGTCAGAACAGTGTAGCCG
>JBOICD010000138.1:0-8421 GCA_050739855.1 Pseudomonas sp. | reverse complement strand
AGCCCGCTCCTACTGTGGGAGCGGGCTTGCCCCGCGATCCATGAGTCAACGGCGTAGCCCAGGCAGCAGTTGCTGCAGGCCCTTGGGTAAATGTGCACGCAAGCGGCAGCTCAACTCTTCACGATGCTTCTGATAAAGCAGCCCCAGCGCAATAACGCCCAGGCCGATCAGACTCAGTATTACCGGAAACAGCAGGGAGTCTTCAAAGACTTCGTACGACAGGTAGCCCAAGTATGCTGCCACGCCCATGGCGCCAAAGACCATGAACATCGGTCTGCGAAGCAATACCGCCAGGCCCATCAGGCCGAGGTTGATCAGGCAGTACAGGGCTTTGCCCAGCTGGCTGTCGCTTTCCATCAGGCTCAATCCCAGCCAGAAGGCCAGAAGACCAGCAAGGTATCCCCAGAAGGCAAAGTCCTGGCGGGTGCGGCCATCGATCACCAGAAATATAGCCAGCACTACCAGGCCGAACCACAACGACACGGCAAGGCGCTGCTCCCAGTTGAAGGTATGACCGTAGAACCATTCGCTCAGGTCCATGGACATGAACCACAGGGCCCCGGCGATCGGCATGAGGATAAACGGGAAGGGGATCAGGCGCAGCATCAGCAGGCCGGCAATAACCGTTGCCGCTTCCATCAGCAGCCAGCCGCCCTGCACATAGGTGTAGTAGTTGTGATACTTGCTTTGGTTGTCATCCAGTGGCCAGAAGCCCGTTAGTCGCTCCACGGCGAACACCGCCAACGGCACGATGCTCACCGCAACGGCACCAAGCACGCCGGCGGGGATGATGTGGCCGCGACGTTGCAGGAGCAGGCCGGTCAGGGTAAGGCCGCCGATGTACACTAGGGCGATCAGCAACAGCGCACTATCGCCAATGCGCATCCAGGCTTCACTGAGCAGCCCGCCCATGGCCCCCATGATCAGCTAGGCGCGGAAGTAGAAGGCCACATGGGCCAGCTGGAAACTGGCCTGGGTGGCAGGTTGGTGCTTGAGAAACTCAAGCAGGGCCTGGTCCTGGCCCGGGTTCAGAACGCCTGCGCTCACCGCGCGGGCCAGGTCCTTGGCATCGAAGCGTTCCGCCATGGCATGTCCTAGATACGGTAGGTGCTTTTGGTCATGACCTTGGCCATCAGGCTCATGCCAAAACGCACAGGGGCAGGGAAGCGCAAGCCACCAGCCTCCAAGGCTGATTCGGCGTGCTGTTCTTCGTCGACGCGCATCTGTTCAAGGATGGCCCGGGATTTTTCATCTTCGCTCGGAATCTGCTCCAGGTGCTCGTCCAGGTGCTTGCACACCTGATGCTCGGTGGCGGCAACAAAACCCAGGCTGACCTTGTCGCTGACCAGGCCGGCCAGTGCGCCGATGCCAAACGACATGCCGTAGAACAGTGGGTTGAGTACGCTTGGGTGGCTGCCGAGCTGGCGGATGCGCTGTTCGCACCAGGCCAGGTGATCAATCTCTTCTTCGGCAGCGTGCTCCATGGCCTTGCGCACTTGTGGCAGCTTGGCGGTCAGGGCCTGACCCTGATACAGCGCCTGGGCGCAGACTTCACCGGTATGGTTGATACGCATCAGCCCGGCCACGTGGCGGGTCTGGGTATCGTCCAGAGTGACATCCGGCCGGATGATAGCCGGCGACGGGCGGGATGGTTGGCCGCTGAAGGGCAGCAAGGTGCGCATGGCGGTATCGGCCTGCAGCAACAAGCGGTCGAGCGGCGAATAGTGACGTTCGGTAGCCATCGGGCACCTCCGCAAGAATGTGCCCGACAGTTTACCGCAATCGAGATGATCGGGCTTGCCCTGGATCAGCCCGGCGGCCAGTGCATCTGACGTTGGCCAAGCACATGCATGTGGATGTGGTAGACCGTCTGGCCACCCAGCTCGTTGCAGTTCATGACCACGCGGAAACCATCTTCACAGCCCAGTTCCTTGGCCAGCCGCTGGGCGGTGAACAGCAGGTGTCCAGCCAGGCCCTTGTCGTCCTCGGTCAGGTCATTGAGCGTGCGGATCGGCTTTTTCGGAATGACCAGAAAATGCACCGGTGCCTGTGGGGCGATATCGTGGAAGGCCAGAACCTGGTCGTCCTCGTAGATGATCTTGGCCGGGATTTCCCGGTTGATGATCTTGGTGAACAGAGTTTCCACTACGGTTGCTCCATGTGAGGGATCGGACCTGAGTGTACTCAGGCTGGGTATCGGCGCCCAGCCCGCGCAGTCAGCGCGGGCAATAGGCTTGATTGATTGCGCCCGCCAGCTTGCGGGTCATCCAGCGCGACAGCAGGCGCGGGCTGAACGCCAGCCAGCGATTGCGCCGACCGGGAATGATCAGCGCGTGGTTCTTGTCCAGGGCGCGGACGGTGTATAGGGCGACTTCCTCAGGGCTCAGGCAGCGTTGGCCCTTGTCCAGGCGGGGGATGCGCCGCAGTGGCGAGCGGACCGGGCCCGGGCAAAGTACCGAGACCTTGATGCCGGTGCGCTTGAGCTCTTCGCGCAGGCCTTCGGAGAAGTGCAGTACATAAGCCTTGCTCGCCGCATAGCTGCTCATCCACGGCCCCGGAGCAAAGGCTGCGAGGGACGCGACATTGAGAATCTGCCCACCGCCCTGGACGGCCATGGCATTGCCCAAGGCATGGCAAAGCCGGGTCAGGGCGAGGATGTTCACTTCGATCAGGTCCTGCTCGTCGCCCCATTCCTGTGCCAGAAACGGCCCGTAAGCGCGAATGCCTGCGCAGTTGACCAGCAGGTCAATGTGCCGCTCGCTTTCTTCCAGCTCCAGCAGGAACCCGGACAGGCGCAGTGGTTCGCCCAGATCGCAGGCGCGAAACAGCACTTCGACGCCAAATCGCTGGGTCAGCTCAATGGCGATGCTTTCCAGCGGGTCACGCTGGCGGGCCACCAGGATCAGATTGCGTCCCCGCCGTGCCAGTGCCTCGGCCAGTGCCAGGCCCAGGCCGCTGGAGGCACCGGTGATCATGGCGTAACGGGTCATGCAGTTCTCCAGTCGGGAAGTGGCCAAAGCGCTCAGTTTACAGGAGTCAGCCCGGCCAGTGCTGGCTCAGGGTAACCGCCGAGGTTTGCGCTTGACGGTACTCGGCATCCAGGCTGGCGATCAGTTGCTCGACAGCGCACAGTTTGTCGATGGCGCCGACACCTTGCCCTGCCGACCATACGGTCTTCCAGGCCTTGGCCTCATCACTAATGGGTTTGAGCTTGGTTTCGGTGTGGCTGCGCAGGGCGGCCATGTCGAAACCGGCGTTCTCCAGGCTCTGGCGCATGAAGCTGGCAGGCACCCCGGAAACCGCAGCGGTGTGGATGATATCGGCTGCCTTGGCCTCTAGCATCATTTCTTTGTAGGGGCCTGGGGCCTGGCTTTCGTGAGTGGCGATAAAACGGGTACCCAGGTACGCCAGGTCAGCGCCGAGTAGCTGCGCGGCGAGAATTTCATGGCCGCGATTGATGCAGCCGGCCAGTAGTAACGTCTTGTCGAAGAACTGGCGGATCTCGGCAATCAGCGCGAATGGGCTCCAGGTGCCAGCGTGGCCACCGGCACCGGCGGCGACAGCAATCAGTCCGTCGACGCCGGCCTCAGCAGCTTTCTCGGCGTGGCGCCGGGTGGTCACGTCATGAAACACCAGGCCGCCATAACTGTGCACGGCATCGACCAGCTCCTTCACGGCACCGAGACTGGTGATGACAATCGGCACCTTGTGTTCGACGCACAGTGCCAGGTCTGCCTGCAGACGCGGATTGCTCTGGTGCACGATCAGGTTGACCGCGTAGGGCGCAGGTTTGTCCAGGGCGGCCAGGCCGGTCTCGATTTCCTCGAGCCAGGCTTTGAAGCCGCTACTGTCACGCTGGTTCAGCGCCGGGAAACTGCCGACGATCCCGTTGGCGCAACAGGCCAGAACCAGTTGCGGGTTGGAGATCAGAAACATTGGTGCCGCAACCACCGGCAGACGCAAGCGTTGTTCGAGCAGGGCAGGCAATGACATGGCAGGTATCCCGAGTCTGAGTAAGGGTTTAGGTTAGAACGGTTTGACCACCACCAGAATTACCACGGCCAGCAGGATCAGCACCGGCACTTCATTGAACCAGCGGTAGAACACATGGCTGCGGGTGTTTTCGCCACGGGCGAAACGCTTGAGCTGGGCGCCGCACATGTGGTGATAGCCGATCAGCAGGATCACCAGCGTGAGCTTGGCGTGCATCCAGCCCTGGCTGAGAAAGCCCGGGGTCAGGCTCATCAGCCAGATACCGAAGACCAGCGTGGCGATCATCGACGGGAGCATGATGCCGCGATACAGCTTGCGCTCCATGGTCACGAAGCGTTCCTGGCTGATGCTGTCCTGGCTTTGTGCGTGGTAGACAAACAGGCGGGGCAGGTAGAACAGCCCGGCAAACCAGCAGACCACGCTGACGATATGCAGCGCTTTGATCCAGAGAAAAAGCATGGAGTTGAGTTCCTTCAGGGTTCACGGTCGTCAGATAGTAGAGGCTAGGCGCCTGGCGGGCCATCTCAACAGTTGTGGGCGTGTTTCAGGCCCCCTATTATCGTGGGCTTTCCTGTAGGTTCGTTGATAAGGGGCACGCGTTATGGTCAAGGTCGGTATCGTTGGCGGCACGGGTTACACCGGGGTCGAGCTGCTGCGTCTGTTGGCACAGCATCCACAGGCTGAGGTGGCGGTAATCACTTCGCGCTCCGAAGCCGGCCTGGCGGTTGCCGATATGTACCCGAACCTGCGTGGCCATTACGACGGCCTGGCGTTCAGCGTGCCGGACGTGAAAACCCTGGCGGCCTGTGATGTGGTGTTCTTCGCCACCCCTCATGGTGTTGCCCATGCCTTGGCTGGCGAACTGCTGGCGGCAGGCACCAAGGTCATCGATCTGTCTGCTGACTTCCGCCTGCAGGATGCCGATGAATGGGCCAAATGGTACGGCCAGCCCCATGGCGCACCGGAACTGCTCAAAGATGCGGTCTATGGCCTGCCAGAAGTCAACCGCGAGCAGATTCGCCGGGCTCGCCTGATCGCCGTACCGGGTTGCTACCCGACCGCAACCCAGCTGGGTTTCCTGCCATTGCTGGAGGCCGGTATCGCTGACGCCTCGCGCTTGATCGCCGACTGCAAGTCGGGCGTGAGTGGTGCCGGTCGTGGCGCGGCGGTGGGTTCGCTGTTCTGTGAGGCCGGTGAAAGCATGAAAGCCTACGCAGTCAAAGGTCACCGCCACTTGCCAGAAATTACCCAGGGCCTGCGCCGGGCTGCGGGGGGCGACGTTGGTCTGACCTTCGTTCCGCACCTGACGCCGATGATCCGTGGCATTCATTCCACCCTGTACGCAACGGTTGCCGACACCTCGGTTGACCTGCAGGCGCTGTTCGAAAAACGCTATGCCGATGAACCGTTCGTCGACGTGATGCCAGCCGGCAGCCACCCGGAAACCCGCAGCGTGCGTGGTGCCAACGTCTGCCGTATCGCCGTGCACCGGCCGCAGGGCGGTGACCTGGTTGTTGTGCTGTCAGTCATCGACAACCTGGTCAAAGGCGCGTCGGGCCAGGCAGTACAGAACCTCAACATCCTCTTCGGGCTGGATGAACGCATGGGGCTGTCGCATGCGGGCATGCTGCCATAAGTATTGTTGCTGATAGCGGGCCCGCCTTGTGCGGGCCTTGTTGTTTCTGGTCGGCATACCCAGACGAAAGCCGCACAATTCTTGACCGATTTTCTCGGAGAAGCGGATAATGCGCGTCATCACGCATTATGGCGGCATAGCGCCGGGAGATAGTCAGCATGAGCGTCGAATCCTTCACCCCTGTGGCATTGCAGTTCACTGAGGGTGCAGCGCACAAGGTGAAGACCCTGGTCGATGAAGAAGGCAATGATCGCCTGAAGTTGCGAGTGTTCGTGACCGGGGGCGGTTGCTCGGGTTTTCAATATGGTTTTACTTTTGATGAAGATGTCGCTGAAGACGACACCATCGTCGAGCGCGAAGGGGTGGCCCTGGTGGTCGATCCGATGAGCTTCCAGTATCTGGCAGGAGCCGAAGTGGATTACCAGGAAGGCCTGGAAGGCTCGCGTTTTGTCATCAAGAACCCGAACGCCAGCACCACCTGTGGTTGCGGTTCGTCGTTCTCGATCTGATCGCAGAGTAGGTTGCACCGCAAACGCCGCGCTAATGCGCGGCGTTTTGCTATGTGCGGTTCAGGCTGGGTAAATCGCGCCAAGCACCCGCAGGCCACGGGCGCCAGTGACGCTTGGACGATTGCCCGGGATGCCTTGCAGGCAGCAGTGGGCGAGCCAGGCAAAGGCCATGGCTTCGACCCAGTCCGGGTCAATGCCATGGGCTGCCGTGCTACTGACACGAGCGCGAGGTAGCAGAGCGGCCAGGCGGTTCATCAGTGTGCCATTGTGGGCGCCACCCCCACAGACCAGCAGTGCCTGAGTATTTTCCTGGGCGGTCTGCAAGGAACTGACAATGCTGTGGGCGGTGAGCTCGAGCAGCGTGGCCTGGACATCGGCATCGGCAATCGCCGGCTGTGTGGCCAGGTGGTGCATGAGCCAAGGCAGGTTGAATACTTCGCGCCCTGTACTTTTCGGGCCGGTACCGGCGAAGAACGGGTCGCTGAGCAGGCTGGCAAGCAGGCCAGCGTTCACTTGGCCGCTGGCCGCCCAGGTGCCGTCGGCGTCGTAGCTGCGGCCCTGTTTCTCATGAATCCAGGCATCAAGCAGCACGTTGCCCGGGCCGCAGTCGAAACCACTGACTGGCTTGTCCTGTTCGATCAGGCTGAGGTTGCTGAAACCGCCGACGTTGAGCACTGCCAGGCGCTGTCCCTGGTGCTCGAACAGTGCCTCATGAAAGGCTGGAACCAGCGGTGCGCCCTGGCCGCCGGCGGCCACATCACGGCGTCGAAAATCACCAACCACGCAGATACCGCTGAGCTCGGCGAGCAAAGCAGGATTGCCGATCTGTACGGTGAAGCCGCGTGCCGGCTCATGGCGGATGGTCTGTCCATGGCTGCCAATGGCGCGAATATCGGTCGGCTTGAGGTTTTTGGCGGCCAGCAGGTGTTCGATACCCTGAGCTGCCAGCGTGACCCACTGTGCTTCTGCCAGCGCGGCGCGAGCGATTTCATCCGGGCCGCTGGCGCACAGGTCCAGCAGGTCCTGGCGCAGGCTGGCGGGCATGGGGATGTAGTGGGTAGCGAGCAGGCGGGTGCTCTGCTCCTGTTCGATCAAGGCGATGTCCAGGCCGTCGAGGCTGGTCCCGGACATCACCCCCAGATAAAGAGCCATTGCTTAGCGCTTGTTGGAAGCGAGCATGGTGGCTTTTTCCTGGTTCATGCGAGCCACCAGTGGCTGGCTCTGCTGCAGGAAGCGCTGACGCTCGACCTTGGCAATCGGGTCGGCCATTGGCAGCTTTTGCCCCAGCGGATCGACGTGGACGCCGTTGACCTGGAACTCATAGTGCAGGTGCGGTCCGGTGGACAGGCCGGTGGTGCCGATATAGCCGATGACCTGACCCTGCTTGACGTTGCCGCCGGTTTTCACGCCCTTGGCGAAGCCCTGCATATGGCCGTAGAGGGTCTGGTAGCGATTACCATGCTGGATGATTACGGTGTTGCCGTATCCGCCGCGACGTCCGGCGAGCAATACCTTGCCGTCACCGGCAGCCTTGATCGGGGTGCCACGTGGTGCGGCGTAATCAACGCCCTTGTGGGCGCGGATCTTGTTGAGAATCGGGTGCTTGCGACCGGCCGAGAAGCGTGAACTGATGCGGGCGAAATCAACCGGGGTACGGATGAAGGCCTTGCGCATGCTGTTGCCGTCGGCGGTGTAGTAGTTGGTATTGCCTTGCTTGTTGGTGTAGCGAACGGCGGTGAAGGTCTTGCCGCGGTTGGTGAAACGGGCAGAAAGGATGTTGCCGTTGCCAACCACCTTGCCGTCCATGACCTTCTGTTCGTAGATCACGTCAAATTCGTCGCCCTGGCGGATATCCTGGGCGAAGTCGATGTCGTAGCCGAAGATCCGGGCCATATCCATGGTCAGGTTATGGGGCAGACCGGCGCGCTGACCGGAGGCCGACAGCGAACTCTTGATTACGCCGTGGGCATAAGCCGAGCGCATTACCGGTTTGCTGACTTCGCGATTGAAGGCGTAACCGTTTGCGCCTTTGGTCAGGCGAATGGTTTCCAGGTTACTGACCTTGCTGTGCAGGCTGGCCAACTGACCGTCCTTGTCCAGTTCGATCTGCAGCACTTGGCCACTTTTGAGCTGGCTGAACTGTTTCGCCTGTTTGTTACTGGTCAGTACTTCTTGCACAGCGCTGGCCGGCAGGCCGACCTTGGCGAACAGGGTCGACAGGGTGTCGCCACGGCTCACGGTCACTTCGCGATGGCTAGGGTCCTTGGCAGGGGCGGCTGGTGC
>JBOICD010000137.1:0-8537 GCA_050739855.1 Pseudomonas sp. | reverse complement strand
CATGTGTACTGTTGGCCGCACTGCTACTTTTGCGCCTGTGTGCGCACAAGCGTTCGCTCATCAGCCATCCGGCAAAAAACTAACGCAATCGATTGCAGATGCAAGCGACCGGCGGCAGCTTCAGAAAGTATTAAACACTTGTATGAACTTTGTCGTCTGCGTACCTTGAAGCCAAGGGCGCACGGGAATAATCTCCCTGCACGCATACCGAAAACACAGCTGCTCGATGCCGTCTGCTGATTTCACCATTGCTGCGCACACTTGCGAGCGGGGGCCGGCGCATTACCCAGAAGGGAAGAGATCGCCATGCTAGATAGTTGTCAGAATGCTCAGGAACGCTGGGGTGGGGTTCATAAGCTCATTGACCGCTTGCTGGAAGAGCGTGAGGAGCTGGTGAAAGCCTTTCGTGAGCTGCGCGACGCGAAGCCGGCCTTTGCCGACAAGTCATTGAATGGGCGCTTTTGCGAAATCCTCGTGGATTACGTTTCCGCCTGGCACTTCGAGGTGTGTGAACAACTAGCCAGCGAGGCCAAGGCATTTGGTGACGCGCGCGGGCTGGAGCTGGCCGAACAGATCAACCCGCGTATCGATGTGAGCACTGAAAAGGCATTGTCGTTCAACGATCACTGTCACAAAGGTGACTGCAACGATATTGAGCGTTTCGCCGAAGAGTTGAAAAACCTTGGTGGTCAGCTACGCGAGCGCTTCGAACTCGAAGACTGCCTGATCGAAGTGCTGCACAACGCGCACAGCGAAGAGGGCGCGGTACAGGCCTGATGGGTGTGCCGACGCGTCAGTCGGCGACCCCCAGCAACTCGATCTCGAACACCAGTGGCGTGTAGGGTGCTATCAAGTCGCCCGCGCCTTCGGCGCCATATGCCTGGGCTGAAGGAATTACCAGGCGCCACTTGGACCCTGTCGCCATCTCTGGCAATGCTATTTGCCAGCCCTCGATCACACTGTCCAGATTGAACCATTGCGCTTGCTGGTTCTGATCGAAGACAGTGCCGTCTGGCAACTTGCCGACATAACGAACCTGGACTTTGCCCTTTGCGCCGGGTTTGGCGCCGCTACCTTTGACCCGTTCCGTCACCAGAATGCCTGCGGCTAATTCGCGCACTCCTGCGCGGGCCCGCTCATTGGCCATGAAGCGTTTTTCCGCACTCAGTAACTGTTCACTTTGCGCGTGTAGCGCTGCTTCGTTGGCGCGGGTTTCATGTTCGCTGAGTATTACCGCCATGCGTTCTTTGCTCAGGGCCAACGGCTTGTTCTGATAGGCCTGACGTAACCCCTCAAGCAAGGCTTCCAATTGCAGGTCGGGAACTTCTGTACGCAGACGCTCCCCAAGGCTTGCGCCCAGGCTGTAGGCCAGGTCGTGATCATTTGTCGTGGTTTCGGCGGGCGCTGCCATGAGCGCTGCCGGCAATAGAAAAACAGCTAACACTAGATAGCGCGACACTGGCGTACTCCTGCTTCAGCGGAAATAAAGTATGCCAGCCTTGCTCTGCGACTTCGTGTAAATATCAGCAGCACTTTGTGAAGCATCTACACTTGTTCCCAGCTGCAGCGATAACAACTTTGCCCAGGCATGCAACGCGGCGCCTTCGATACTGTCAACATGCCCTAGCGGCGGTAGCAGCAGAAGCATAGTATGAGCCGCACTCTCGTCAGCCAGGAGGTAAACCATGTCGGCCAATAAGAAGCCAGTAAGTACGCCGTTGCACCTGCTCCAGCAACTCTCGGGCAGCCTGCTCGATCATTTGGAAAATGCCTGCTCGCAAGCGCTGGCTGATGCTGAAAAACTGCTCGCCAAGTTGGAAAAACAACGCGGCAAGGCACAAGAAAAACTGCACAAGTCTCGTCTCAAATTGCAAGACGCAGCCAAGGTCGGAAAAGCCAAGGCACAGGCCAAGGCCAAGTCGGCAGCGGCTGAACTGGAAGAGCTGCTCGACTCGCTGAAAGAGCGCCAGTCGCAGACCCGCACCTACATTCTGCAGCTCAAGCGTGATGCCCAGGAAAGCCTGAAACTGGCCCAGGGCGTTGGCAAGGTCAAGGAAGCGGCTGCCAAGGCGCTGACTCAGCGTGAGGCAAAACCTGCTCCTGCAGCGGCCAAGCCAGCCGCCAAGGCACCAGCCAAGGCAGCGAGTAAGCCTGCCGCCAAACCTGCGGTCAAAGCCGCCGCCAAGCCGGCAGCAAAAGCCCCTGCGCGCACCGCTGCTGCCAAACCAGCCGCCGCCAAGCCTGCTGCAGTAAAAGCACCCGCCAAACCTGCGGCCAGAACTGCCGCAGCTAAACCTGCTGCGGCTAAAGCGCCTGCCAAACCTGCAGCGGCAAAACCAGCAGCCAAGCCTGCAACCAAAGCCGCGGCAAAACCCGCTGCCAGAACCGCTGCTGCAAAACCCGGCGCCAAGCCAGCGGCTAAACCTGCAGCTGCCAAACCAGCAGCGAAAGCAGCGGCCAAGCCTGCTGCGGTGAAAGCGCCTGCCAAGCCTGCGGCCAGACCCGCAGCCGCGAAAGCAGCGGCCAAACCAGCAGCAGCCAAACCTGTTGCAGCGAAAGCAGCTGCCAAACCCGCGGCCAGGTCCGTTGCAAAAGCACCTGCCAAGCCGGCAGCACAGCCCGTTGCCGCCAAGCCTGCCAGCGCACCTGCGCCAGCAGCTTCCGCACCCGCTCCTGCGGTTACTGCACCGGCGAGCAGCGCACCGACTGCACCTGCATCCTCGGTAACGCCGCCTCAGACGCCATCTTCGGCATCCTGAGCCGACTGCATCACGGCGCGCAGCGTATGCAGCGCGTCGTGATGTTCATTGCCGTCCATTGACGTCAGGCATTGCAACCAATCGACGTCGGCTTCGGGTGTTGCTGCCCAGCCTTCACAGGCCTCCTGCAAGCGCTCCAGCACAATGCGCTCTGCTTTCAGTTCCAGCCCCTTCACTTGCTCACGCAAATTCGCCAGCTGCGGATCCTGCATGGCCGCATTGCGCCATTGCTGACGCAAACTGCGTAGCGGTTTGACCACGTTGCTCTGCCAGGTCTCGGCCACTTCCCGTAGTGCCTGCAGACGTTGCTCGCTCGGCATTACGCCACGCGTGTCGAGCCAGGCCGCGCAAAGCAGCAGGCAGACATCGCCGCCTTGATCCTGCCATTGCAGGCAGGCCGCCTCGACGCCTGGGCGGGCGTAAAGATTCAGGGCAAAACTCCACAGGTCGGTGTGCATGGTCCCACTCGCGCCAGTTGCCGACGAAGCTGGTAGACTCCGCGGCCATTATGATCAGACTATCGAACCTCACTTTACAGCGTGGTCCCCAGCGCCTGCTAGAAGGCGCCGAGTTGACCCTGCACGCCGGTCACAAGGCCGGCCTGATCGGCGCCAATGGCGCCGGTAAATCCAGCCTGTTCGCCTTGTTGCGCGGTGAGCTGACGCCCGACTCCGGCGACTGTCAGTTGCCGGCCGACTGGCGTATCGCGCACATGCGCCAGGAGGTCGACACCCTCGACCGGCTGGCAGTCGACTATGTGCTCGATGGCGATATCCGCCTGCGCAAGGTTCAGGCAGATCTCGCCGCCGCCGAAGCCGCCCATGACGGTACGGCGTTGGCGCGTCTGCATATCGAACTCGACAGCGCCGACGGCTACACCGCCGATGCCCGTGCACGCAAACTGCTGGCCGGTCTGGGCTTCACCAACGAGCAGATGGACCGCCGTGTCGGCGACTTCTCCGGTGGCTGGCGGATGCGCCTGAACCTGGCCCAGGCGCTGATGTGCCCCTCCGACCTGCTGTTGCTCGACGAACCGACCAACCACCTCGATCTCGATGCGATCCTCTGGCTGGAAGACTGGCTCAAGGGTTACCCGGGCACACTGTTGCTGATTTCCCACGACCGCGATTTCCTCGATGCGGTGGTCGATCATGTCGCCCACGTCGAGCAGTGCAAGCTGACCCTTTACCGCGGCGGCTACACCGCGTTCGAGCGCACCCGTGCCGAACGTCTGGCGCAGCAGCAACAGGCCTACGAGAAGCAGCAGGCCCAGCGCGCGCACATGGAAAAGTACATCGCCCGGTTCAAGGCCCAGGCCACCAAAGCCCGCCAGGCGCAGAGCCGGATCAAGGCCCTGGAGCGCATGGAAGAGCTGTCGGCGGCGCATGTCGACTCGCCGTTCGACTTCACCTTCCGGGAGTCGGAGAAAATCTCCAGTCCCTTGCTCGACCTGTCCGAAGGACGTCTGGGCTATGGCGACAAGACCATCCTCGAGAAGGTCAAGCTGCAGCTCACCCCGGGTGCGCGTATCGGTTTGCTTGGCCCCAACGGTGCGGGCAAGTCGACCCTGATCAAGAACCTGGCCGGTGAACTGGAGCCCCTGAGCGGACGCCTGGTGCGCGGTGAAAACCTGTCGGTCGGCTACTTCGCCCAGCACCAGCTCGATTCGCTGGACAACAAGGCCAGTCCGTTGCTGCACTTGCAGCGCCTGGCACCGACCGAGCGCGAGCAGACCCTGCGCGACTTCCTCGGCGGCTTTGACTTCCGTGGTGGGCGTATCGACGAGCCAGTGCTGAACTTTTCCGGTGGTGAAAAGGCCCGACTGGCGCTGGCACTGATCGCCTGGGAACGCCCGAACCTGCTGCTGCTCGATGAGCCGACCAACCACCTGGACCTGGAAATGCGCCTGGCGCTGACCATGGCGCTGCAGGAGTTCAGTGGTGCGGTGCTGGTGGTGTCCCACGACCGTCACCTGCTCAAGAGCACCACCGACGACTTCCTGCTGGTGGCTGACGGCAAGGTCGAAACCTTCGACGGCGACCTCGACGACTACACCCGCTGGCTGGTCGAGTACCGCCAGCGCAACGCGCCGGTCAGTACTGCGCCGGTCAACGCCGACAAGACCGACAAGAAAGCCCAGCGTCAGGCTGCGGCAGCGCTGCGCCAGCAGCTGGCCCCGCATAAACGTGAAGCCGACAAGCTGGAACGCGAGCTGGGCACCCTGCATGAGCAACTGGCAAAGGTCGATGCCAGCCTCGGTGACAGTGCCCTCTACGAGGCTGCACGCAAGGACGAGCTGCGCGACTTGCTGGCCCAACAGGCCAAGCTCAAAGTTCGCGAGGCAGAACTGGAAGAAGCCTGGATGGCCGCCCTTGAGCAGCTGGAGACCATGCAGGCGGAGCTGGAGGCATTGTCTTGATGGCATCGTTGCAGTTGCCAGTGCCGCCGGAGTGGATTGCGCCGTTCTGGCTGGGGTTGCAGATTCTCCTGATTCTCTGCGCTGCATTTGTCCTGCAGCGCCTGGTCGGGCGCTGCCTGAAGCGTCTGGGCGAACGCTATCCGTTGCCCCCGGAGCTGATGATGCCGGTGCGCGGTGGCCTGCGCTGGTTGATCATGGGCAGTGCGCTGGTGTTCGTACTCGAGCGCCTGGGCGTTTCCGCCACGGTGCTGTGGACGGCCTTGTCCGGCTTCGTCGCCGTCGCGGCGGTGGCGTTCTTCGCCATGTGGAGTGTGCTGTCGAACCTGCTGTGTGCGGTGCTGATCTTCACCGTCGGGCCGTTTCGCATCGGCGACGTGGTGGAGCTGGTCGAGACCATCGACAAACCCGGGGTGAAAGGGCGAGTGGTGGCCATCAACCTGCTGTTCACGACCCTGATCGAAATGCCAGAGGCCGGTGGCGCGACTGTCCAGGTGCCCAACAGCCAGTTTTTCCAGAAGTCGGTCAGGCGCTGGCGTGGCGCTGAGATTGTGCCGCTGGTGGGTGAAGACAAAACCGCCGGCAATTGATCGGTCGCTGAAAAAAAATCGTGGTTATTTTTTCGCCAGCGCACTAGCTTAGAGCTTTGTAACAAGCCATGGCCGAGGTGCGTGATGTCGTTGGAAACGTGGTTGGCATTTTTTGCCGCTTGCTGGGTGATCAGTCTCTCACCAGGCGCCGGGGCGATTGCCTCGATGTCCTGCGGCCTGCAGTACGGTTTCTGGCGTGGCTACTGGAACGCCCTGGGCCTGCAGCTGGGCCTGGTGCTGCAGATTGCGATCATTGCCGCCGGCGTTGGCGCCATCCTCGCCGCTTCGGCTACCGCGTTCCAGGTGATCAAATGGTTCGGCGTTGCCTACCTGGTCTACCTGGCCGTCAAACAGTGGCGCGCCCTGCCGGCTGACATCGGCGACGAGTCTGCCGTGCGGCCGATCGGCAAGCCGCTGAGCCTGGTGTTTCGCGGCTTTCTGGTCAATGTCAGCAACCCCAAGGCGTTGATCTTCATGCTGGCGGTACTGCCGCAGTTCATCAACCCGCATGCGCCGTTGCTGCCCCAGTACCTGATCATCACGGCGACCATGGTCACCGTCGATCTGCTGGTCATGGCCGGATACACCGGCCTGGCGGCACGGGTGCTGCGTTTGCTGCGCACGCCCAAGCAGCAGCGGCGGATGAACCGCACGTTTGCCGGATTATTCCTCGGCGCTGCGACCTTGCTGGCGACGATTCGCCGGGCGCCGGTCTGAATTTGCGGTTGTTCTCTGTGGGAGCGGGCTTGCCCCGCGATGCAATGCGACTGACAGATCGCTATCGCGGGGCAAGTCGAGTCGTCGCACCGCCGCTCCCACAGTGAAAAAAGGCGACCTCAGGGTTAATGCCGATCAGTTAAGCGAAGGTGATCCACTGTAGGAGCGAAGCTTGCTCGCGATGGTCGTTAACGATACCGAGTATTTACTGGGTAAACGTGGTGCTCTCAAGTTCATCGCGGGCAAGCCTCGCTCCTACAATTTTCTTAACTGACTGGCATTAACCTCAGGGTCGCCTTTTTTGTGCTCAAGATTAAATTGTCACTAAATTTTACTGAGATTGCCCCGCAAACCTTGAGCAATGGCCAATGGAAGTGAACAATGCAATACCTCGCATTGTTATTTGAGATTGGCTCATGATTCCCCGTTCCCGCTTGCTCGCCTGGTTGCTTTGGCCGCTGCTGGCACTGAGCAGTACCGCGCTGCTGGCCGACCCTGTCGAAAACGCCGCCAAGGCCTTGCACCTGCTCGACTATATAGGTGCCGACTACCCGGCGACGGTCGAGGCGGGCAAGGTGGTGGACGACGGCGAATACCGCGAGCAGCTGGAGTTCACTGACGTGCTGCAAGGCCTGATCAGTGGCTTGCCGGCCCGTGCCGAGCGGCAAGCGCTGGAGCAGGGCGTGGTCAATCTGCGCCAGGCGATCAAGCAGCGTCAGGACGGCGCCGGCGTCGCGCGTCAGGCCCGCCAGCTTGGCGCGCAGCTGGCGGTTGCCTATGAGGTCAGCCAGGCCCCTGTCATCACCCCAGACCCCTCTCGCGGGGCGCCGCTGTATGCGCAGCACTGCTCGGTCTGTCATGGCGACAGCGGTGCCGGTGACGGCCCGGCGGGAGTAGGCCTGGAGCCGCCGCCGGCCAACCTGCGCAGCAGCGAACGCCTGGCACGACTGAGCTTGTTCGATCTCTACAACACCTTGGGGCAAGGCATCGAAGGCACTGACATGCCGTCCTTTGCCGACCAGCTCGATGAGCGTCAGCGCTGGGACCTGGCCACCTATGTCGCCAGCTTCACTGCGGATCCGGCCAAGGCCAAGGGCGAAACGACCTACAACCTCGCTGATCTGGCGCGCCAGACACCTTTGGAAGTTGAAGCGTCGCAAGGGCTGGAGGCGGCGGCGGTGTTCCGCGCCCAGCGTGCCCAGCCACCGCAGGTGCAGCGTGGTCCGGCGCAGTTGCTGGACTACACCGCCAGCACGCTGGACAAGAGCCTGGCGGCCTACCAGAGCGGTGACCATGAACAGGCCTATGACCTGTCGGT
Organism: Pseudomonas sp.; assembly: GCA_050739855.1. Taxonomy (GTDB): domain Bacteria; phylum Pseudomonadota; class Gammaproteobacteria; order Pseudomonadales; family Pseudomonadaceae; genus Aquipseudomonas. Next base: position 737 of record JBOICD010000137.1, on the reverse strand, counting down.
GGTGGCCTACCTGGAAGGCTTCGAACTGGTCGAAAGCTCCCTCGACAACGTCGACGCCAACGTGCGCAAGGACACTGAAAAGTCGCTCATGGCCTACCGCCAGTCGCTTCAGGACGGTCTGCCGCTTGAGCAGGTCAGCCAGCGTCTGCAGGCTGCCAAGGCGAAACTCAAGGAAGCCGCCGACTTGCTCGGCGGTGATGGCCTGAGCTGGTCGCTGAGCTTCATTTCCGGCCTGCTGATCCTGCTGCGCGAAGGCCTGGAGGCCATTCTGGTGCTGGCGGCAATTCTTGCCTTCCTGCGCAACACCGGCCAGCAGTCGGCGGTACGTAGCGTCAACATCGGTTGGGTGCTGGCGTTGCTGGCCGGTTTCGGTACCTGGGCATTGGCGGCCTATGTCATCGATGTCGGCGGCGCTCAGCGCGAACTGCTGGAAGGCTGCACGGCGCTGTTCGCCAGTGTCATGGTGCTCTGGCTGGGCGTGTGGATGCACGATCGCCGGCACGCGGCGGCCTGGCAGAACTACATCAAGAGCAGCCTGGTCAGCGGTGGCGGGCGATTCGGCTTTGCCTTGCTGGCGTTCTTCTCGGTTTACCGCGAGCTGTTCGAGGTGATTCTGTTCTACGAAACGCTGTGGTTGCAGGCCGGGCCTGCCGGGCATCAGGCGGTACTGGCCGGTGGCGCCACGGCGCTGGTGCTGCTGGTGGGGCTGGCCTGGGTGATTCTGCGCGGTTCAGCGA
>JBOICD010000136.1:0-8553 GCA_050739855.1 Pseudomonas sp. | reverse complement strand
TTACAAATCCCTGTGGGAGCGGGCTTGCCCCGCGATGCTGCTAATGACAAACGCCAAATCGCAGGCAATAAAAAACCGACCCTGGGGTCGGTTTTTTAACAAGCGTGTCGCTTAGGCAGCTGCAGCTTCTTTCAGCGCCTTGATGTGGCCATTCAGACGGCCTTTATGGCGAGCAGCCTTGTTCTTGTGGATGATGCCTTTATCGGCCATACGGTCGATAACAGGAACAGCCAGAGTGTAAGCAGCTTGCGCTTTTTCGGCGTCTTTTGCGTCGATGGCTTTAACTACATTCTTGATGTAGGTACGAACCATGGAACGCAGGCTGGCGTTGTGGCTGCGACGCTTCTCAGCCTGTTTTGCACGTTTTTTGGCGGAAGGTGAGTTGGCCACCGTCGAGCTCCTCGAAAGACTTGGTAAATAGCAAACAAAATAGGCCGCGAATCATGCCGATGAGTTAATCGGTTGTCAAGGGCACTTGCATGGATCCGCTGAGTGGTTGTTCCTTACAAGGGAGTGATTCCCTTCTGCGGTACGACCTGTAAACTCGGGAGCTTTTGCTCTGCTTGCGTTGCGGCGCGGAGTATCGCACAACTGGGCGCGTTCCGGCACAGCCCTTTATCTTTAGGCGTAAAAAACTTTCAATGAACCTTCTGAAATCCCTGGCCGCCGTCAGTTCCATCACCATGATTTCACGGGTGTTGGGCTTTGTGCGCGACACCATCCTGGCGCGGGTATTCGGTGCCGGCGTGGCTACCGACGCCTTCTTCATCGCCTTCAAATTGCCCAACCTGCTGCGGCGGATCTTCGCCGAGGGCGCATTTTCCCAGGCTTTCGTGCCGATCCTGGCTGAGTACAAGACCCAGCAGGGCGACGAAGCGACACGCACCTTCATTGCCTACGTCAGCGGGTTGCTGACCCTGGTGCTGGCCCTGGTCACCGCGCTCGGCATACTGGCCGCCCCCTGGGTGGTGTGGGTCACCGCCCCGGGTTTTGTCAGCAGTGGTGAAAAGTTTGAGCTGACCACCAACCTGTTGCGGGTGACGTTCCCTTATATATTGCTGATCTCGCTATCCTCGCTGGCCGGGGCCATTCTCAATACCTGGAACCGTTTTTCGGTACCGGCCTTCGTGCCGACCCTGCTCAATGTGGCGATGATCGGCTTCACTGTGTTTCTGACCCCGTACTTCGATCCACCCATCATGGCCCTGGCCTGGGGCGTATTGGCCGGTGGCCTGGCGCAACTGCTGTACCAGCTGCCGCATCTGAAGAAGATCGGCATGCTGGTGCTGCCACGGCTGAACCTGCGTGATTCAGGGGTGTGGCGGGTACTCAAGCAGATGCTGCCGGCGATCCTTGGCGTGTCGGTAAGCCAGATCTCGCTGATCATCAACACTATATTTGCCTCGTTCCTGGTGGCCGGCTCGGTGTCCTGGATGTACTACGCCGATCGCCTGATGGAGCTGCCCTCCGGAGTGCTCGGCGTGGCGCTGGGTACCATCTTGTTGCCGACCCTGGCCAAGACCTATGCCAACCGTGACCGCCATGAGTATTCGCGGATTCTCGACTGGGGCTTGCGCCTGTGTTTCCTGCTGGTGTTGCCCTGCACCCTGGCCATGGCGATCCTCGCCGAGCCGTTGACCGTGGCGCTGTTCCAATACGGCAAATTCAGCGCACACGACGCCGCCATGACCCAGCGTGCCCTGATTGCCTATTCGGTTGGCCTGCTGGCGATCATCCTGGTCAAGGTGCTGGCCCCTGGCTTCTATGCCCAGCAGAACATCCGTACTCCGGTTAAAATCGCAGTATTCACCCTGGTCTGTACCCAGTTGTTCAACCTGATGTTCATTACTCACCTGCAACACGCAGGGTTGGCTCTGGCGATCAGTCTCGGCGCCTGCCTGAATGCCGGTCTGCTGTACTGGAAACTGCGTCAGCAGCAACTGTTCCAGCCGCAGCCGGGCTGGGGCAAGTTCCTCGCCAAGCTGATTCTGGCTGTGCTGTTGATGTCGGCGGTGCTGCTGGGGGGTATGCATTACATGCCGGCCTGGGAGGAAGGGCAGATGCTCGAGCGTTTCCTGCGTCTGGGCGTATTGATCCTGGCGGGTGTAGTGACTTATTTCGGCAGTCTGTTCGTGTTTGGTTTCCGCCCGCGTGACTTTGCCCGCAAGGCACTGCATTGAGCGGCGAACACGGCCAGACGTCGGTTTTCTCTTTTCCACGCCTCGGGGTGACGCTGCTGCCTGTCGTCCGCGCCCGGGTGTGGTTATAATCGACCACTTTATGAGCAAGAAGCGCGTTATGCAGCTGGTTCGAGGCCTTCACAACCTGCGCCCCCAGCACCGGGGCTGTGTCGCCACTATTGGCAACTTCGACGGTGTTCACCGTGGTCACCAGGCAATCCTGGCGCGTCTGCGTGAGCGAGCGGTAGAGCTGGGCGTACCCAGCTGCGTGGTGATTTTCGAGCCGCAGCCGCGAGAATACTTTGCCCCGGACACTGCGCCGGCCCGCTTGGCCCGCCTGCGTGACAAGGTCGCGCTGCTGGCCGCTGAAGGTGTGGACCGGGTGTTGTGCCTGGCGTTCAACCAGCGCCTGAGCAAACTCAGCGCCGTCGAGTTCGTCGATACCATCCTGGTCGACGGCCTGGGTGTTAAGCACCTGGAAGTCGGCGATGATTTCCGCTTTGGTTGCGACCGGGTCGGTGACTTTGAATTTCTCCAGCAAGCCGGTCTGAGCCAGGGCTTCACCGTTGAAGCGGCGCAGACTGTAGAACTTGATGGCCTGCGGGTTAGCAGCACGCAAGTGCGCCAGGCCCTGGCCAAGGCCGATTTTGCCCTCGCCGAACGGCTGCTCGGATGCCCGTACCGCATCAGCGGCCGCGTCTTGCACGGGCAGAAGCTGGCTCGCCAACTGGGCACGCCGACCGCCAACATACAACTCAAGCGTCGTCGCGTACCGCTGAGCGGGGTTTACCTGGTCAGCGTCGAACTCGATGGCAAGGCTTGGCCCGGCGTCGCCAACATCGGCGTACGGCCAACCGTTTCCGGTGATGGCAGTGCCCACCTGGAAGTGCATCTCCTTGATTACGCCGGCGATCTCTATGGCCGGCGCCTGACGGTGGAATTCCACCACAAGCTGCGTGAAGAGCAGCGTTTCGCCTCCCTGGAGGCGCTGAAGTCGGCGATCGATGCGGATATCGCCGCCGCACGTGCCCATTGGCACGCTCAACCGCTAACGAAGAGCCTGAAATGACCGACTATAAAGCCACGCTAAACCTTCCGGACACCGCCTTCCCGATGAAGGCCGGCCTGCCACAGCGCGAACCGCAGATTCTGCAGCGCTGGGACAGCATTGGCCTGTACCAGAAGCTGCGCGAAATTGGCAAGGATCGTCCGAAGTTCGTGCTGCACGACGGCCCGCCCTACGCCAACGGCAAGATTCACATCGGTCATGCGCTGAACAAGATTCTCAAGGACATGATTGTCCGCTCCAAGACTCTGTCCGGTTTCGACGCCCCGTACGTCCCGGGCTGGGACTGCCACGGCCTGCCGATCGAGCACAAGGTCGAAGTGACCCATGGCAAGCATCTGACCGCGGACAAGACCCGCGAGCTGTGCCGTGCCTACGCCGCCGAGCAGATCGAAGGGCAGAAGACCGAGTTCATCCGCCTGGGTGTGCTGGGTGACTGGAGCAATCCTTACAAGACCATGAACTTTGCCAACGAGGCCGGTGAAATCCGCGCCCTGGCCGAGATGGTCAAGCACGGCTTCGTGTTCAAGGGCCTGAAGCCGGTGAACTGGTGCTTCGATTGCGGTTCGGCCCTGGCCGAAGCCGAAGTCGAATACGCCGACAAGAAATCCCAGACCATCGACGTTGCCTTCCCGATCGTCGATGACGCCAAGCTGGCCGCCGCTTTCGGCCTGACCGCGCTGGCCAAGCCGGCTGCGATCGTGATCTGGACCACCACCCCGTGGACCATCCCGGCCAACCAGGCGCTGAACGTCCATCCAGAGTTCAAGTACGCCCTGGTCGACGTCGGCGACAAGCTGCTGGTGCTGGCTGAAGAGCTGGTCGAGTCGTGCCTGAAGCGTTACGCGCTGGAAGGTTCGGTCATCGCCACCGCCTCAGGTTCGGCGCTGGAGCTGATCAACTTCCGTCACCCGTTCTACGACCGCCTGTCGCCGGTTTATCTGGCCGACTACGTCGAGCTCGGTGCCGGTACCGGTGTGGTTCACTCCTCGCCAGCCTACGGTGAAGACGACTTCGTTACCTGCAAGCGCTATGGCATGGTCAACGACGACATCCTCACCCCGGTGCAAAGCAACGGCGTTTACGTGGCGTCGCTGGAATTCTTTGGCGGCCAGTTCATCTGGAAGGCCAACCCGGCCATCGTCGACAAGCTCGCGGAAGTCGGTGCGCTGATGCACACCGAAACCATCAGCCACAGCTACATGCACTGCTGGCGCCACAAGACCCCGCTGATCTACCGCGCTACCGCGCAGTGGTTCGTCGGCATGGACAAGCAGCCAGACAACGGCGAAACCCTGCGCAAGCGTGCGGTCAAGGCCATCGAAGACACCAAGTTCGTCCCGGCCTGGGGCCAGGCGCGCCTGCACTCGATGATCGCCAACCGTCCGGACTGGTGCATCTCGCGTCAGCGTAACTGGGGTGTGCCGATTCCGTTCTTCCTCAACAAACAGACCGGCGAGCTGCACCCGCGTACCGTCGAGCTGATGGAAGAAGTGGCCAAGCGTGTCGAGAAAGACGGTATCGAAGCCTGGTTCAAACTGGATGCGGCCGAGCTGATCGGTGATGACGCGGCTCAGTACGACAAGATCGCTGACACCCTCGACGTCTGGTTCGACTCCGGCACCACCCACTGGCACGTACTGCGTGGCTCGCACAGCATCGGCCACGAGACTGGCCCGCGTGCCGACCTGTACCTGGAAGGTTCCGACCAGCACCGCGGCTGGTTCCATTCCTCGCTGCTGACCGGCTGCGCCATCGACAACCACGCGCCGTACCGCGAGCTGCTGACGCACGGTTTCACCGTCGATGAAAACGGCCGCAAGATGTCCAAGTCGCTGGGTAACACCATCGAGCCGCAGAAGGTCAACGACACCCTGGGTGCCGACATCCTGCGTCTGTGGGTCTCGGCCACTGACTACTCCGGCGAGATGGCGGTTTCCGAGCAGATCCTGCAGCGCAGCGCCGACGCCTACCGGCGTATCCGCAACACCGCACGCTTCCTGCTCTCCAACCTGTCCGGCTTCGATCCGGCCCGCGACCTGTTGCCGGCCGAAGACATGCTGGCGCTGGACCGTTGGGCCGTCGACCGTACTCTGCTGCTGCAGCGCGAGCTGGAAGAGCACTACGGCGAATACCGCTTCTGGAACGTCTACTCGAAGATCCACAACTTCTGCGTGCAGGAGCTGGGCGGCTTCTACCTGGACATCATCAAGGACCGTCAGTACACCACTGGCGCCAACAGTGTTGCCCGTCGTTCCTGCCAGACTGCGCTGTACCACATCAGCGAAGCGCTGGTGCGCTGGATCGCGCCGATCCTGGCCTTCACCGCTGACGAGCTGTGGCAGTACCTGCCGGGCGAGCGCAACGAGTCGGTGATGCTCAACACCTGGTACCAGGGGCTGACCGAATTGCCGGAAGGCTTCGAGCTGGGTCGTGCCTACTGGGATCGCGTGATGGCCGCCAAGACTGCGGTCAACAAGGAACTGGAGAACCAGCGTTCGGCCAAGGCCATCGGTGGCAACCTGCAAGCTGAAGTCACCCTGTTCGCCGACGACGCCCTGAGCGCCGACCTGAACAAGCTGGGCGACGAGCTGCGCTTCGTGCTGATCACCTCGGCCGCCAGCGTTGCACCGTTCGTCCAGGCGCCAGCTGATGCGGTCGAGACTGAAGTGCCTGGCCTTAAACTGAAAGTGGTCAAGTCCGGTCACGCCAAGTGCGGTCGTTGCTGGCACTTCCGTGCTGACGTCGGGGCGAACCCGGAGCATCCGGAAATCTGCGCCCGTTGCGCCGACAACATCAGCGGCAACGGTGAGGTGCGCCACTATGCCTAACCCCGCTGCAGGGCGCTTCGGGCGCCTTGGCTGGCTCTGGCTGAGCCTGCTGGTCCTGGTCCTCGACCAGGCCAGCAAGTTCTACTTTGAGGGCGCGCTGAGCCTGTACCAGCAGATCGTGGTCATTCCTGACTACTTCAGCTGGACCCTGGCCTACAACACCGGTGCCGCCTTCAGCTTCCTGGCGGACAGCTCCGGCTGGCAACGCTGGCTGTTTGCCCTGATCGCTCTGGTGGTCAGCGGCGTGCTAGTGGTCTGGCTCAAGCGCCTGGGGCGCAACGAGACCTGGCTGGCGGTAGCGCTGGCACTGGTGCTCGGCGGCGCGCTGGGCAACCTGTACGACCGTATCGTGCTGGGCCATGTGGTCGACTTCATCCTCGTCCACTGGCAGAACCGCTGGTATTTCCCGGCCTTCAACCTGGCCGACAGCGCCATTACCGTGGGTGCGGTGATGCTGGCGCTGGATATGTTCAAGAGCAAGAAGTCCGGAGAGCCCGTCCATGACTGAGACCCGCATTGGCCAGAACACCGAAGTGAAACTGCACTTCGCGCTGCACCTGGAAAACGGCGATACCGTCGACAGCACCTTCGACAAGGCGCCGGCGGTGTTCAAGGTCGGCGACGGCAACCTGCTGCCGGGCTTTGAAGCGGCCATTTTCGGCTTCAAGGCCGGTGACAAGCGCACCGTTACCGTCGAGCCGGAAAACGCCTTCGGTCAGCCCAATCCGCAGAACGTGCAGATCATGCCACGCTCGCAGTTCAACGACATGGAGCTTTCCGAAGGTCTGCTGGTGATCTTCAACGACGCTGCCAATGCCGAGCTGCCGGGTGTGGTCAAGGCCTTCGATGACGCCCAGGTGACCATCGATTTCAACCATCCACTGGCCGGCAAAACCCTGAGCTTCGAGGTGCAAATCCTCGAAGTCACAGCGCTTTGAGCCCGGAGCCGAGCATGCAAATCAAACTCGCCAACCCTCGCGGCTTCTGCGCGGGCGTGGATCGGGCGATCGAGATCGTCAATCGCGCCCTGGAAGTCTTCGGCCCGCCGATCTATGTGCGTCACGAAGTGGTGCACAACAAGTTCGTGGTCGAAGACCTGCGCGCCCGCGGTGCCATCTTTGTCGAAGAACTGGACCAGGTGCCGAATGACGTCATCGTCATCTTCAGTGCCCACGGTGTATCCCAGGCTGTGCGCCAGGAAGCAGCCGGGCGCGGTCTGAAGGTGTTCGATGCAACCTGCCCGCTGGTCACCAAGGTGCATATCGAGGTGGCGCGCTACAGCCGCGATGGCCGCGAATGCATCCTGATCGGCCACGAAGGCCATCCGGAAGTCGAAGGCACCATGGGTCAGTACGACCCCAGTAACGGCGGCGCAATCTACCTGGTCGAAGACGAGGAAGACGTTGCCCGGTTGCAGGTCAACAACCCGGGCAAACTGGCCTTCGTGACCCAGACGACCCTGTCGATGGACGACACCAGCCGTGTGATCGATGCCCTGCGTGCGCGATTTCCGAGTATCGGCGGACCGCGCAAGGACGATATCTGCTACGCCACCCAGAACCGCCAGGACGCGGTCAAACAGCTGGCGCACGAATGCGATGTGGTCCTGGTAGTGGGCAGCCCGAACAGCTCCAACTCCAACCGCCTGCGTGAGCTGGCCGAGCGTATGTCGACGCCGGCTTACCTGATCGACGGTGCCGAAGACCTGCAGAAAAGCTGGTTCGACGGTGTCGAGCGCATCGGTATCACTGCTGGTGCCTCGGCGCCGGAAGTACTGGTGCGCGGTGTGATCGAGCAACTCAGGGCGTGGGGCGCCACCGGTGCCGAAGAGCTGGATGGCCGCGAAGAGAACATCACCTTCTCGATGCCCAAGGAACTGCGCGTTCGTTCATTGATCTGACCCGGCGGCCGCGCACAGCGGCTGCTTGATCAACGCATCACTCAGGCGGACTCTGCCGGTATGCGAGAGCACAACCTGATAGTGACTCAGCGCTTCGGGACGTTGGCAAACATGCAACGTCCCGGCCTGAAAGGCGCCGCTCTCCCGCAGCGGCACCCCCAGGCCATTGAAACGCACCTGCCGGGCCACCGGCTGGTTTCCAACAATGAGCGTTCGTCCATTGCGGCGCCATTCGTGCAACAGTTGCGGGCTGTCGTGCTCGACAACCATCCGCCAGCCATTACTCCAGTCCGCCTCCAGTGCTTGCAGGAGCACGTTGCTGTTGCGTAGCAGCGCCTCACTGCGCGCGGTGCGCAACGCCTGGGCCAGGTCCTTGGCGGCAACCTGCCGCTGTAGTCCGGTGCTCATGCCGTTGTAGGCCGTGATGCTCATCTGCGTAAGCAACCCTAATAGGGCTGATGCGAACAAGATTTGTATCAGTGTTACGCCCTGTTGCTTCACCGTGCATTCCTCCCTGGAAGTGCTTCGCTATAGGTTCGAAGCTCGTGTCGCTGGCGTCCAGTCGGCCGGGTTGGC
>JBOICD010000135.1:0-8554 GCA_050739855.1 Pseudomonas sp. | reverse complement strand
GGTGCTGACCACCGGGACCTTCCTCGGTGGACTTATCCACATCGGTCTGCAGAATTACTCCGGCGGTCGTGCCGGCGATCCGCCGGCCATCGCCCTGGCCCACCGCCTGCGTGAGTTGCCGCTGCGTGTAGGTCGACTGAAAACCGGCACCCCGCCACGCATCGACGGACGCTCCGTGGATTTCTCGGTAATGACCGAGCAGCCTGGCGATACGCCGATTCCGGTAATGTCGTTCATGGGCGACAAAGCCATGCATCCACGGCAAGTGAGCTGCTGGATTACCCACACCAATGCCCGTACCCACGAGATCATTGCTTCTAACCTCGACCGTTCGCCGATGTACTCCGGGGTCATCGAAGGCATCGGTCCGCGCTATTGCCCGTCGATCGAAGACAAGATCCATCGCTTTGCCGACAAGGAAAGCCACCAGGTGTTCATCGAGCCGGAAGGCCTGAACACTCACGAGCTGTACCCGAACGGGATATCCACATCCTTGCCGTTCGACGTGCAGTTGCAGATCGTCCGCTCGATCCGCGGCATGGAAAACGCCCATATCGTGCGTCCGGGCTACGCCATCGAGTACGACTACTTCGACCCGCGTGACCTCAAGTACAGCCTGGAAACCAAAGTCATCGGCGGTCTGTTCTTCGCCGGGCAGATCAACGGCACCACCGGCTACGAAGAAGCCGGCGCCCAAGGCCTGCTCGCCGGAACCAACGCTGCACTGCGTGCGCAGGGCCGCGAAAGCTGGTGCCCGCGCCGGGACGAAGCGTATATCGGCGTGCTGGTCGACGACCTGATCACCCTGGGCACCCAGGAGCCGTACCGCATGTTCACTTCGCGCGCCGAATACCGCTTGATTCTGCGTGAAGACAACGCCGATCTGCGCCTGACCGAAAAAGGCCGCGAGCTGGGTCTGGTCGATGACCGGCGCTGGGCTGCTTTCAGCGCCAAGCGCGAAGCTATCGCCGTGGAAGAGCAGCGCCTGAAATCCACCTGGGTTCGCCCGGACACCGCGCAAGGTCAGGCCATTGCCGAGAAATTCGGCACGCCGTTGAGCCACGAGTACAACCTGCTCAACCTGCTGACCCGTCCGGAAATCGACTACGCTGGCCTGATGGAAGTGACCGGCGGCAGCGAGATCGATCCGCAAGTGGCCGAACAGGTTGAGATCAAGACCAAATACGCCGGTTACATCGACCGGCAACAGGAAGAAATCGCCCGGCTGCGTGCCAGCGAAGACACCCGCCTGCCCGACGATATCGACTACAGCGGTATTTCCGGTCTGTCCAAGGAAATTCAGAGCAAGCTTGGCCAGACCCGGCCTGAAACCCTGGGCCAGGCGTCACGGATCCCCGGTGTGACCCCGGCGGCGATTTCCCTGTTGCTGATTCATCTGAAAAAACGCGGCGCAAGCCGCGAGTTGGAGCAAAGCGCTTGAGTTCTCAGGTCACCCCTCAACACGCCGAAGAGTTGTCCACAGGTGCCCGCCAGCTCGGTGTCGAGCTGAGCGAGGCGCAGCATGCGCAATTGCTGGCCTACCTGGCCTTGCTGATCAAGTGGAACAAGGCCTACAACCTGACCGCCGTGCGTAATCCGGACGAGATGGTTTCCCGCCACCTGCTCGACAGCTTGAGCGTCATGCCGTTTATCCACAGCGAGCGCTGGCTCGACGTTGGCAGCGGCGGCGGCATGCCCGGTATTCCCCTGGCGATCCTGCATCCGGACAAGCAAGTCACGGTGCTCGACAGCAATGGCAAGAAAACCCGCTTCCTGACCCAGGTAAAACTTGAACTGAAGCTGGACAACCTGACAGTTATCCACAAGCGGGTCGAAGAGTTCCAGCCGACGCAGCCGTTCACCGGAATTGTTTCTCGAGCTTTCAGCAGCATGGAGAACTTCACCAACTGGACGCGCCACCTTGGCGACGAACAGACGCAGTGGCTGGCAATGAAAGGGCTGCATCCTGCCGATGAGCTGGTAGCATTGCCGGCAGATTTCAGAGTGGATAGCGAGCAGGCCTTGACCGTTCCGGGTTGCCAAGGCCAGCGCCATCTGCTGATACTGCGCCGCACGGCATGATTGGGAACACAAGCAAGAATGGCTAAGGTATTCGCTATCGCGAACCAGAAAGGTGGTGTGGGCAAGACCACCACCTGTATCAACCTCGCAGCATCGCTGGTCGCTACCAAGCGCCGGGTGCTGCTGATCGATCTCGATCCACAGGGCAACGCCACCATGGGTAGCGGTGTGGATAAACACGTCCTGGAACATTCGGTCTACGACCTGCTGATCGGTGAATGCGATCTGGCCCAGGCCATGCACTTCTCCGAGCACGGTGGTTATCAACTGCTGCCGGCCAACCGCGACCTGACCGCCGCGGAAGTGGTGCTGCTGGAAATGCAGATGAAGGAAAGCCGCCTGCGCACCGCGCTGGCGCCGATCCGCGAGAACTACGACTACATCCTGATCGACTGCCCGCCGTCGTTGTCGATGCTGACCCTCAACGCCCTGGTTGCCGCCGATGGCGTGATCATTCCGATGCAATGTGAATACTTTGCCCTGGAAGGCTTGAGCGACCTTGTGGATAACATCAAGCGCATCGGCGAACGCCTGAATCCGCAGCTGAAGGTCGAAGGCCTGTTGCGGACCATGTACGACCCGCGCCTGAGCCTGATCAACGATGTCTCCGCGCAGCTCAAGGAACACTTCGGCGATCAGCTCTACGACACGGTGATCCCGCGTAACATTCGCCTCGCCGAGGCGCCGAGTTTCGGCATGCCGGCCCTGGCGTATGACAAGCAATCGCGCGGCGCGCTGGCTTACCTGGCCCTGGCTGGGGAACTGGTACGCCGTCAGCGCCGTCCATCACGCACTGCACAAACAACTTAAGGAATCCGTATGGCCGTTAAGAAACGGGGTCTCGGACGTGGGTTGGATGCACTGCTCAGTGGTCCTACCGTCAGCGCGCTCGAAGAGCAGGCTGTGAAGGTCGACCAGAAAGAACTGCAACATCTGCCGCTCGACCTGATCGGGCGCGGCAAGTACCAGCCACGTCGGGACATGGACCCGCAAGCGCTGGAAGAACTGGCTCAGTCGATCAAGAACCAAGGCGTGATGCAGCCGATCGTGGTGCGCCCGATCGCCGACAACCGCTTCGAAATCATCGCCGGCGAACGCCGCTGGCGCGCCAGTCAGCAGGCCGGCATGGAAACCATTCCGGCCATGGTCCGCGATGTGCCCGATGAGGCAGCCATCGCCATGGCCCTGATCGAGAACATCCAGCGCGAAGACCTCAACCCGGTGGAAGAGGCCATCGCCCTGCAGCGCCTGCAGGTGGAATTCCAGCTGACCCAGCAGCAGGTTGCCGATGCCGTGGGCAAGTCGCGGGTTACCGTGGCCAACCTGCTGCGCCTGATTTCGCTGCCGGAAGTGATCAAGACCATGCTCTCGCACGGCGATCTGGAAATGGGTCATGCCCGGGCACTGCTTGGTTTGCCGGAAGAACAGCAGGTGGATGGGGCGCGTCATGTTGTCGCACGTGGCCTGACCGTACGGCAGACCGAAGCACTGGTGCGCCAGTGGCTCAATGGCAAGCCGGAACCGGTCGAACCGGCCAAGCCAGACCCGGACATTACCCGGCTTGAACAACGTCTGGCAGAGCGTTTGGGCTCGGCAGTACAGATACGTCACGGCAACAAGGGCAAAGGCCAGTTAGTTATCCGATACAACTCGTTAGATGAGTTGCAAGGTGTGCTAGCTCACATCCGCTGAAACAATTCCTTTTGTAGCGCGTAGTCGGAAATCACTACCCGGCAGTTGAATAGGGGTTAAACCGCCCCTATACTCTGCGCGCATTTTGTCGGCACAAATTATGCCAAGTCATAGCTGACTGGTTGGTCGACTTTCGAGGAGCAGTTGTGATGGAAACCCGCACGCCAAACCGCTTGCCTTTCCATCGCTGGGCGGTTTTTCCGGTACTGTTGGCTCAATGTGTCGTGTTTCTGCTGGCAACTTTGGCGTTGTGGCAGTGGCACGGGGCGGTCAGTGGATATTCAGCACTCTGCGGAGGACTGATTGCCTGGCTGCCAAATGTGTATTTCGCCTGGAAGGCTTTTCGTTACACGGGGGCCAGGGCAGCGCAGGCTATCGTCAAGTCGTTTTACGCTGGCGAAGCAGGCAAATTGATTTTGACGGCAGTGCTGTTCGCACTGACGTTTGCAGGAGTGAAGCCATTGGCGCCGTTAGCAGTCTTCGGTGTCTTTCTGCTGACCCAGTTGGTCAGCTGGTTCGCGCCCCTGCTGATGAATATAAGACTTTCGAGACCTTAGGGCGTTTGAGGCAACCATGGCAGCAGAAACCGCTTCGGGCTATATCCAGCACCACTTGCAGAACCTGACCTTCGGTCAACTACCAGACGGCGGTTGGGGCTTTGCCCATTCCGCAGCAGAAGCCAAGGCAATGGGCTTCTGGGCTTTCCACCTGGATACCCTGGGGTGGTCGGTCGCACTGGGTCTGCTGTTCGTATTCCTGTTCCGCATGGCAGCCAAGAAGGCGACTTCCGGCCAGCCTGGCGGCCTGCAGAACTTCGTTGAAGTGATGGTTGAGTTCGTCGACGGCAGCGTCAAGGACAGCTTCCACGGTCGCAGCCCGGTGATCGCCCCACTGGCGCTGACCATTTTCGTCTGGGTCTTCCTGATGAACGCCATCGACCTGATCCCGGTCGACTGGATTCCTCAACTGGCCATCCTGATCTCCGGTGATCCGCACATTCCGTTCCGTGCTGTGTCGACTACTGACGTCAACGCAACGCTGGCCATGGCCTTCTCGGTTTTCGCGCTGATCATTTTCTACAGCATCAAGGTCAAGGGTATTGGCGGTTTCCTCGGTGAACTGACGCTGCATCCGTTTGGCAGCAAGAACATTTTCCTGCAGATCCTGCTGATCCCGGTGAACTTCGTGCTGGAGTTCGTCACCCTGATCGCCAAGCCAATTTCGCTGGCACTGCGTCTGTTCGGCAACATGTATGCCGGCGAGCTGGTGTTCATCCTGATCGCGGTGATGTTCGGCAGTGGCCTGCTCTGGCTCAGTGGCCTGGGTGTGGTGCTGCAATGGGCGTGGGCGGTGTTCCACATCCTGATCATCACCCTGCAAGCGTTCATCTTCATGGTGCTTACCATCGTCTACCTGTCGATGGCTCACGAAGATAACCATTAAGACCGCCTGGCGTGTCTGATGACCCTTCTGCCAGTACCGGGGAGGGTCGAAAAAGTCCGCAAGGGCAGCTGTACCAATCGATTTTGTTTTACCGCTTCAAACTAAAAAACCTAACCAATACGACGTAAAAGTCGGGAGGAAAGATGGAAACTGTAGTTGGTCTTACCGCTATCGCTGTTGCTCTGCTGATCGGCCTGGGTGCCCTGGGTACCGCCATTGGTTTCGGCCTGCTGGGCGGCAAGTTCCTGGAAGGCGCTGCTCGCCAGCCAGAGATGGTTCCAATGCTGCAAGTTAAAATGTTCATCGTTGCCGGTCTGCTCGACGCCGTAACCATGATCGGTGTTGGTATCGCTCTGTTCTTCACCTTCGCTAATCCCTTCGTTGGTCAAATCGCCGGCTAATCACTCGAATTCTCGAGTGGTTTGGTGTGATGGACAAAGAACGAGCGAGGTGTTGGCGTGAACATTAATGCAACCCTGATTGGTCAGTCCGTTGCGTTCTTCATTTTTGTGCTGTTCTGCATGAAGTTCGTGTGGCCTCCGGTCATCGCGGCATTGCAAGAACGTCAGAAGAAGATCGCGGATGGACTGGACGCTGCCAACCGAGCAGCTCGCGACCTGGAGTTGGCCCAAGATAAAGCGGGTCAGCAACTGCGCGAAGCGAAAGCTCAGGCAGCCGAAATCATTGAGCAAGCCAAGAAGCGCGGTGCTCAGATCGTCGAGGAAGCCCGTGATCAGGCCCGCGTCGAAGCTGACCGTGTGAAGGCTCAGGCTCAAGCCGAGATCGAGCAGGAAATTAACAGCGTCAAAGACGCGCTGCGCGCCCAAGTGGGTAGCCTGGCCGTTGGCGGTGCTGAAAAGATCCTTGGCGCCACAATCGATCAAAACGCGCATGCGGAGCTGGTTAATAAACTGGCCGCTGAAATTTAAGCGAGGGCGATCATGGCAGAACTGACCACGTTGGCCCGACCTTACGCTAAGGCGGCCTTTGAGCACGCCCAGGCCCATCAGCAACTGGCCAATTGGTCAGCCATGCTCGGCCTGGCTGCTGCAGTGTCGGAAGACGGCACCATGCAGCGCCTGCTCAAGGCCCCGCGACTGACGAGCGCAGAAAAGGCCGCCGCGTTTATTGACGTGTGCGGTGACAAGTTCGATGCACAGGCACAGAATTTCATTCATGTTGCCGCGGAAAACGACCGTCTCCTGCTATTGCCGGAGATTTCGGTTTTGTTCGAGCTGTACAAGGCCGAACAAGAGAAATCCGTGGACGTGGAAGTCACCAGTGCTTTTGCGTTGAACCAAGAACAGCAAGACAAACTCGCCAAGGTTCTCAGTGCACGGCTCAGCCGGGAAGTGCGCCTGCA
The DNA here is from genome assembly GCA_050739855.1 of Pseudomonas sp. GTDB lineage: Bacteria > Pseudomonadota > Gammaproteobacteria > Pseudomonadales > Pseudomonadaceae > Aquipseudomonas. Next base: position 1,974 of record JBOICD010000135.1, on the reverse strand, counting down.
TGCGACGGAGGACGCCTCCCTAATCGGTGGTGTCGTGATCCGCGCCGGCGACCTGGTAATCGATGGCTCGGTTCGCGGCAAAATCGCGAAACTGGCCGAAGCATTGAAATCTTGAGTTTGAAGGGGCAGCAGAGCAATGCAGCAACTCAATCCTTCCGAAATTAGTGAAATCATCAAGGGCCGCATCGAGAATCTCGATGTAGCCTCTCAAGCCCGCAACGAAGGTACCGTCGTCAGCGTTTCTGACGGTATCGTGCGGATTCACGGTCTGGCCGACGTTATGTACGGCGAAATGATCGAGTTTCCGGGTGGCGTGTTCGGTATGGCTCTCAACCTGGAGCAAGACTCCGTTGGTGCCGTAGTACTGGGCGCATACGACACCCTCGCCGAAGGCATGAGCGCCAAGTGCACTGGCCGCATCCTCGAAGTTCCTGTTGGTAAGGAACTGCTGGGTCGCGTTGTCGACGCACTGGGCAACCCAATTGACGGCAAAGGCCCACTGGGCAACACCGAGACCGACGCGGTCGAGAAAGTTGCTCCGGGCGTGATCTGGCGTAAGTCGGTAGACCAGCCTGTACAGACTGGCTACAAATCCGTCGACGCCATGATCCCTGTCGGCCGTGGCCAGCGTGAGCTGATCATCGGTGACCGTCAGATCGGTAAGACCGCCATGGCGATCGACGCCATCATCAACCAGAAAGACTCCGGTATTTTCTGTGTTTATGTTGCTGTCGGCCAGAAGCGTTCCACCGTTGCCAACATCGTTCGCAAGCTGGAAGAAAACGGCGCCCTGGCCAACACCATCGTGGTGGTTGCCAGTGCTTCGGAATCCGCCGCACTGCAATTCCTGGCGCCATACGCCGGTTGCACCATGGGCGAGTTCTTCCGTGACCGCGGTGAAGACGCGCTGATCGTATACGATGACCTGTCCAAGCAGGCCGTTGCCTACCGTCAGATCTCCCTGCTGCTGCGCCGTCCACCAGGACGTGAAGCGTACCCAGGTGACGTGTTCTATCTCCACTCCCGTCTGCTGGAGCGTGCATCGCGCGTTTCCGAAGAGTACGTCGAGAAGTTCACCAACGGTGCTGTAACTGGCAAGACCGGTTCCCTGACCGCACTGCCGATCATCGAAACCCAGGCTGGCGACGTTTCCGCGTTCGTTCCGACCAACGTGATTTCCATCACCGACGGTCAGATCTTCCTGGAATCGGCCATGTTCAACTCGGGCATCCGCCCTGCAGTTAACGCCGGTGTTTCGGTATCCCGTGTGGGTGGTGCCGCTCAGACCAAGATCATCAAGAAGCTCTCCGGTGGTATCCGTACCGCTCTGGCTCAGTACCGTGAACTGGCGGCATTCGCCCAGTTCGCTTCTGACCTGGACGAAGCCACCCGTAAGCAACTCGAGCACGGTCAACGTGTTACCGAGCTGATGAAGCAGAAGCAATACGCTCCAATGTCCATCGCGGACATGGCGCTGTCGCTGTATGCCGCTGAGCGTGGGTTCCTGACCGACGTTGAAATCGCCAAAGTCGGCAGCTTTGAACAAGCGCTGATTGCTTACTTCAACCGTGATCACGCCGAACTGATGGCGAAGATCAACGTGAAGGGTGACTTCAACGACGAAATCGACGCTGGCATCAAAGCCGGTATCGAGAAGTTCAAGGCCACCCAAACCTGGTAAGCCGCAGCGGGGGCTTTGCAGCCCCCGCTTGCTAACCTGATAGGTGTTACATGGCAGGCGCAAAAGAGATTCGCAGTAAGATTGCGAGCATCAAAAGCACGCAAAAAATTACCAGCGCCATGGAAAAAGTGGCGGTCAGCAAGATGCGCAAGGCTCAAATGCGCATGGCTGCTAGCCGTCCTTATGCGGAGCGTATCCGCCAGGTTATTGGTCATCTGGCCAACGCCAACCCGGAATACCGCCACCCGTTCATGATCGACCGCCCTGTAAAGCGCGTCGGTTATGTCGTCGTG
>JBOICD010000134.1:0-8593 GCA_050739855.1 Pseudomonas sp. | reverse complement strand
CTGCACATGACCCAGTGGCCCGGCGCGCAATTGTTGGATCTGGGGAGCAGCCTGCAGCATGTGTTTGCCTTCAGTACCGGCGAGCAACCCGATGCCTGGGCCCAGGCCACCCTTCTGGATGGCCTGCGCAACAACCGCAGCCTGACCCTCGACGAGTTGTTCAGCACTCATCCAGGCTTCGGGCATTTCGGCGGCGCAGGCAGCGAAACAGTCAACCTGGCCTTCATGCTTGGCGGCTTGCTGCTGTTGCAACGCAAGGTCTTCAGCTGGCATGCCCCTGTCGGCTTGCTGGCGAGTCTGTTCGTGATCAGCCTGTTGTTCTGGAATGGATCCGGCTCGGATTCCAATGGCTCACCGTTACTGCATCTGTTCAGCGGCTCGACCATGCTGGCCGCATTCTTTATTGCCACAGAACCGGTTTCCGGCCCCAGGTCACCACAGGCCCGCTTGCTGTTTGGCATAGGCATGGGCTTGTTGATCTACCTGATCCGCACATGGGGCAGCTACCCCGATGGCGCCGCTTTCGCGGTGTTGCTGATGAACCTGTGCGTACCGGCGCTGGAGCGCTGGGCCGAACGTCGTCAAGCGGTGTCGTCATGAACCGCTCGTCGATCCGCAGCACCATACTACTGTCGCTCATTGCCTTGTTGAGCCTGGGCAGCAGCATGATCTGGCAGCACTACAGTGCCCGGGATATCACCCTGGCCGAGCAGAAACTCAAGACGCAGACCTGGCTCAGTGTCCTGCCAGAAAAGACCTATGACAACCAGCCATTGCAGACACCCCTGGTGTTAAGCGCCCCCACCCTCGCCCACAGCCGGCTGCTGGCAGGCTATCGTGCCACCCTTGCCGGTCGCCCCAGCGCGGTAGTGCTGCACAGTCAGACTCAGGGTTACGCAGGCCAGATCGAGCTGCTGATCGCTATCGACACGCAAGGCCGCCTGATCGCCAGCAAGGTACTACGTCAACAGGAAACGCCTGGCCTGGGAGCCAAGCTGGTGGAGCCGGGTAACCACTGGCTACAGACCTTCACCGGTATCAGCCGGCAAACCACTCCTGATACTGCTTGGGCCCTCAAGCGTGACAGCGGTCAATTTGATCAACTGGCAGGCGCCACGGTGACTTCGCGTGCAGTGATCCATGCGGTGCATGATGCCCTGCGCTACTTCGACGAACATCGTCAGCGCTTACTTGAGGCAGGCAGCGATGAGTAGGCAATGGCTGGCCGCCGTGAGCCTGGCCCCTTTGCTGGGTATCACCCAGACGCTGCTCAACGCGTGCGCCATCGCCGGCTTCAGCGTGTTACTGATTACCCTGCATCACTTGGCAATGGCTCCATTACACCGCTGGCTCGCGGCCCGCGGCAGAATGCTCGCCAGCGTGCTGCTGGCTGCGGCGCTGACCACCTGCCTGGAGTTGAGTCTGCGCGCCTGGGCCCTGCCCCTGCATCAGGCGCTGAGCCCCTACCCGGCATTGATCGCCGTACAATGCCTGATGTTCGAATACGCTCAAGGCGAGAACCGTCGCTGGCGCGATATCGCCCAGTTGCTAGGCGCATTCGCCGCCCTGTGTATCGCCTTGGGGCTTTGCCGCGAGTTGTTGGCTGGCTGGGCGGGACTGCGCCTGGCTGCCTTGCTGCCCGGGGCATTTTTTCTGTTGGGCCTGTTGCTGGCCCTGTACAACAGGGTTTGCCTGCGGCGAGCCCCCTCACGTCGTCAAGGAAAGTGTTGACCCCATGAATGCCGCCAAACGCCTGGAGATATTTCGCAGGCTGCACGAAGACAATCCCGAGCCCAAGACAGAACTGGCTTATACCTCCCCCTTCGAGTTGCTGATTTCGGTCATTCTTTCGGCCCAAGCCACCGATGTCAGCGTGAACAAGGCGACCGCCAGGTTGTACCCGGTCGCCAATACCCCCGAAGCCATCTATGCCCTTGGCGTTGACGGGCTGTCGCAATACATCAAGACCATCGGCCTGTACAACAGCAAAGCCCGCAACGTGATCGAAACCTGCCGCTTGCTGATCGAACAGCATGGCAGCCAGGTACCAGAAACTCGTGAAGCGCTTGAAGCCTTGCCTGGTGTGGGTCGCAAGACCGCCAACGTGGTCCTCAACACCGCCTTCCGGCAACTGGCAATGGCGGTGGACACGCATATTTTCAGGGTCAGCAACCGCACCGGGATTGCTCCGGGCAAGACAGTGCTTGAGGTTGAGAAGGCATTGATGAAGTTCGTACCCAAGGCCTACCTGCTCGATGCCCACCACTGGCTGATCCTGCACGGGCGCTATGTGTGCCTGGCACGCAAACCCCGTTGTGGAAGTTGCCGGATCGAAGACCTGTGTGAATACAAGCACAAAACCTCAGACGATTGAGCAGACAGTGAAAACTGTGCCAGACCGATTGAAAAAATCTTTTGTACCGGCTCGAAAATTCTCGCTATAAGGTGCGCCAATGGCCCTCTTGGCTTGGAGTGACTTATGAGCACCGATAAAGAAGACCTGGTTGTTGATGACGACATCGCCACTGAAGACGCAGATGAAGATAAAGATGTTCCGGCTGAAGTGGCAAAGACCAACTTGAGCAAGCGCCGTACCATCGATAACCTGCTGGAAGAACGTCGCCTGCAGAAACAACTGGCCGATTACGACTTCGACCTCTGACGCCTCGACTGCGCAAGCCAGGACGCCCTTGGCTGCTGAGTACCGGCTTCATCAGCAAAGCCTCCTGAGTGGAGGCTTTGTTGCTTCTGGCGATATCAAGCCAGGCCGTTGCGCTGGGCCAGCTCGATCAAATCAACCAATGACCGGGCGTTGAGCTTGAGTAGCAGTCGGGTCTTGTAGGTACTGACGGTCTTGTTGCTCAGAAACATACCGTCGGCAATTTCCTTGTTGGTCCTGCCGCGTGCCAGTTGCTGCAGGACCATCATCTCCCGCCCCGACAGACGCTCGACCATGTCGGCCTCGCTGGCGCCGCCCAGGTTGGTACGCACCGAATGCAGTGCTTGATTGGGGAAGTAACTGTAGCCGGACAGCACGGCCTTGATTGCACTGAGCAGTTCCGTGAGGTCCTGCTGCTTGCAGACATAGCCGGCGGCACCTGCCTGCATACAACGCATCGAAAAGTGCCCAGGTGCCTGGGAGGTCAGCACCAGTACCTTGGCCCCCGGACAGGTGGTCGTAAGCCGGGCAATAACTTCAAGGCCATCGAGCTTGGGGATGCCGATGTCCAGAATGACAATATCCGGATCATGCTCTCGTGCCAGTTGTAACGCGTCCACGCCATTATCCGTCTCTGCGATGACTTCATAGCCATGCCGCTCCATCAGCATACGTACAGCCAGGCGGATGACCGGGTGATCATCCACGATCAGCACTTTATTCATGGGCAGATCCAATTGTTCGCTGTTCGATTTTTTTTGAGCCCGCACAATAGCCTAGTTACGCGACATATTGTATTGCGGCACCCGCGAGCAAAAGCACACAAAGATAAAGCCTACACACATAGAGGATTGGTCCTACAAAAAACCTGAACCTGCCCATTCTCACACTGACATCAGTGCCTTCGAACGAAACAGAGTTAACCTCTAAAACCAAAAATAACACCAGAACACCTAAACAACCCAGCCAGCAGCACCTTAATACTTGAAGGAAAAGTCCTATAATCCTGATATACATTTACCGATATCTATAAGTTTCGGTACAAGCTGCGAGGCAACAGCTTCCCCGATCAGAAATCCCGCCCAGTGCCAACCCCGCGTGCTATCCAGACTAATAGCCACTCGACTGGGTGAAAGCAAAAGTGAGGACGCGGCGATGAGCAACGCAGAGCCGAAAAGCCCATTGACCATCATTGCTATATTCGCCGGAATTATCGAAGCCTCGGCACTGGCTTCGTTGCCTTTTCTAAGTGAAGACAGCCAGACCACCTACACATGGTTTCTGGTAGGCTTTCCGTTTTTTCTGACAGTCTTGTTCTTCCTTACACTCAACTTCAACTACAAATCTTTGTATTCACTACCAGTACAGGAATCCACCGACGTCTCCCCTGCAGCTACTTCAGCGCAACTACCCACTGCGGTGGAAACAATGACTAGCGACGCAATACAGGTACCCGCTGAATTACCGATAAGCAATGAGACTATCAGCCTCGAGGCGGACAACGGCCCTGCCCATGCGCCTGGTAATCCGCCACAGATTGCACAAGCATCCGTGACCATTACCATAAGCGGAACATGTGCGAGTCAATTGCTCGAACACTTTGCCATGCTGGCATTGGACCAGACCCACCCACTGTGCAACACCTGGACACTAATCAACCTGGAGACAGGCATCCAGACGACCCTGGCAACCCAGTCGATCAACAACTAAAAAAAAACCCCGGACCAGGCCGGGGTTCTCATTCAAGGCGCCGTTCAGATCAGCGAACGACCCTTGTTTGCAGCAATACGCATACGCAGGGCATTGAGCTTGATGAAGCCCGCTGCGTCGGCCTGGTTGTAAGCACCGCCATCCTCCTCGAAGGTTGCGATGTTGGCGTCGAACAGCGAATCATCGGACTTACGGCCAGTGACGATCACGTTGCCCTTGTACAGTTTCAGGCGCACGACACCGTTCACATTGACCTGGGAGGCGTCGATCATCTGTTGCAGCATCAGACGCTCCGGGCTCCACCAGTAGCCGGTGTAGATCAGGCTGGCGTATTTGACCATCAGCTCATCTTTCAGGTGAGCGACTTCGCGATCCAGGGTGATCGACTCGATCGCCCGGTGAGCGCGCAGCATGATGGTGCCACCCGGGGTCTCGTAGCAGCCACGGGACTTCATGCCGACATAGCGGTTCTCGACGATGTCCAGACGACCGATGCCGTTCTCGCCGCCAATGCGGTTGAGGGTGGCCAATACGGTGGCCGGCGACATTTCAACGCCGTCCAGGGCGACGATGTCACCGTTGCGGTAGGTCAGTTCCAGGTAGGTAGGAACGTCAGGTGCCGCTTCCGGCGACTTCGTCCACTTCCACATGTCTTCTTCGTGTTCGGTCCAGGTATCCTCCAGCACGCCACCTTCATAGGAGATGTGCAGCAGGTTGGCGTCCATCGAATAAGGCGACTTTTTCTTGCCGTGACGCTCGATCGGGATACCGTGCTTCTCGGCATAGTCCATGAGTTTTTCACGGGACAGCAGGTCCCACTCACGCCATGGAGCGATAACCTTGACACCCGGCTTGAGCGCGTAGGCACCCAACTCGAAGCGCACCTGGTCGTTGCCCTTGCCGGTAGCACCATGGGAGATGGCGTCGGCGCCGGTTTCATTGGCGATTTCGATCAAGCGCTTGGCGATCAGCGGACGAGCGATGGAAGTACCCAGCAGGTACTCGCCTTCGTAAACGGTGTTGGCGCGGAACATCGGGAACACGAAGTCACGCACGAACTCTTCGCGCAGGTCATCGATGTAGATTTCTTTCACGCCCATGGCCTGAGCCTTGGCGCGGGCCGGTTCGACCTCTTCGCCCTGCCCCAGATCGGCGGTAAAAGTCACCACTTCACAGTTGTAGGTATCCTGCAGCCACTTGAGAATCACCGAAGTATCAAGGCCGCCGGAATACGCCAGTACGACCTTTTTTACGTCCGCCATGCCATCACTCCACGGGGTTGTACGGAAAGCCGTTGATTCTACCGGCCTCGCCGCAAAAATTACAGTGGGGCGACAGCTTGTGACGACAAAGCGACAGGAACTGTCGAGAGCGCGACGGACGGTCGCAGCTCAGGACTTGGCTGAAGGTTTGCCGGTATCCGTTTGCGCTGCGGGAGCTGCCGGTGTTTCTGGGGCTTTCTCTACCGCTGTTTCAACCGGCGTTACACGATCCAGCTGAATGTTCACCCGGCGATTGCGGGCGCGATTGGCAGCCGAGTTGTTGGCGGCCAGTGGATAGCGCTCACCGTGAAAGCGCACGCTGATCTGATCCTCGGCAATGCCATGCGCCTTGAAGTACTCCATTACCGCCAACGCCCGGCGTCGGGACAGATCGCGATTGGTCAGGCGATTGCCACTGTTGTCGGAGTGACCATCAAGCTCAATGCGGTTGACCGTAGGATCGGCCTTGAGAAATTCCACGATCACGTCCAGACGCGCCTTGGCATTGGCGTCCAGTTCAATACCGCCCCCTGGGAAACCGACCCGTGCCTGGCGTACCTGGTCGTAATTCATTGGCAGCAGCTTGGCGGCGCAGACCTGGTAATCACTATAGGCCTTGCTGAATTTTACCGGCAACAGGCGCACTTCCATCGCTCGCCCGGCTTCGCCGGCATAGTTGCGGATCACCGTACTGCGGCCGTCGAGCAGACCATTGATCAGACGACTGGCCTGCCCCTGGGAGCTGGTAAACAGCACGCCGCTACGCGCCATGCGCACCGAGCCCAGGTTGATATCGGCACGGCCTGGCTGCCAAGGCGCTGCGGCAGCCAGCAGGGTTGCAGAACCTGTACCCAGGACATTGCTGCTCGAACGCAATTGAAACGTCGCCTGTTCACCGGCACGGCGCACGAACTCACCGCTGCCGAAATCGGCAACCGGCTGGACCAGGCGGCATTCGAACTGATCGCCTTCGACCTTCCACTCAATATTCTCCAGACGGGTCTGGAAAGTGAGTGCCGTCGCCGGCAAGCAGGCAAACACGCTGAGTAGGGCTAGATAACGCTGGCGCACGGGCGGCTCCACAGATTTTCACGGTATACCCGCAGGCTATCGGTCAGGCGTGGCAAAACTTGATAGCGAGTGCTCGAACCCGGCTTTTCCGGTAGCATTCATCTTGAGTTCGACCCGCCTGGAATCCCCAATGTCCGACCGCCTGACCCTCCTGCGTCCCGATGACTGGCACATCCATCTTCGTGATGGCGCCGTCTTGCCCCACACCGTTGGCGACGTTGCGCGCACCTTTGCTCGCGCAATCATCATGCCCAACCTGGTACCGCCAGTGCGCAATGCCGCCGAAGCTGGCGCCTATCGCGAGCGCATCCTGGCCGCACGTCCGGCCGGTAGCCGCTTCGAGCCGCTGATGGTGCTGTACCTCACTGACCGTACCCAGCCCGAAGAAATCCGCGCAGCCAAGGCTACAGGTTTCGTGCATGCCGCCAAGCTGTATCCGGCCGGCGCGACGACCAACTCCGATTCCGGCGTTACCAGCATCGACAACATTTTCCCGGCACTTGAAGCCATGGCCGAAATCGGCATGCCGCTGCTGGTGCACGGTGAAGTGACCCGTAGCGAGATCGACGTGTTCGACCGCGAGAAGCTGTTCATCGACGAGCACCTGCGCCGTGTCGTCGAACGCTTCCCGACCCTGAAAGTGGTCTTCGAGCACATCACCACCAGCGATGCCGTGCAGTTCGTCAACGAGGCTCCGGCCAACGTCGGCGCGACCATCACCGCCCAGCACCTGCTGTACAACCGCAACCACATGCTGGTTGGCGGTATTCGTCCGCACTTCTATTGCCTGCCGATCCTCAAGCGCAACACCCACCAGGTGGCCTTGCTGGACGCCGCCACCAGCGGCAGCAGCAAATTCTTCCTCGGCACCGACTCGGCCCCCCATGCCCGTCACGCCAAAGAAGCTGCCTGTGGTTGTGCTGGCTGCTACACCGCTTATGCCGCCATCGAGATGTATGCCGAAGCGTTCGAGCAGCGCAACGCGCTGGACAAGCTCGAAGGTTTTGCCAGCAAGCACGGCCCTGACTTCTATGGCCTGCCGCGCAACACCGAGACCATTACCCTGGTTCGCGAAAGCTGGACTGCCCCAAGCAGCTTGCCGTTCGGCGAGCAGACCGTTATCCCGCTGCGCGCCGGTGAGCAACTGCGCTGGCGCCTGCTGGAGGAAACTGCGTGAGTGAAGATCTGTACGACGACCAGGACGGTCCAAGCGGTGGCCCACGCCACCCGATGGCGGAACGTTTTCGTGGTTACCTGCCGGTTGTAGTGGATGTCGAAACCGGCGGTTTCAACAGTGCCACCGATGCCCTGCTGGAAATTGCCGCAGTGACCATCGGCATGGATGAAAAAGGCTTCCTGTTCCCGGAGCACACCTACTTCTTCCGTGTCGAACCGTTCGAAGGCGCCAACATCGAACAGGCCGCCCTGGAGTTCACCGGGATCAAGCTGGATCACCCACTGCGCATGGCGGTCAGCGAAGAGTCGGCCCTGACCGATATTTTCCGTGGCGTGCGCAAGGCACTCAAGGCCAATGGCTGCAAGCGGGCGATCCTGGTTGGCCACAACAGCAGCTTTGACCTGGGCTTCCTTAACGCAGCCGTGACACGCAACGACATGAAGCGCAACCCGTTTCATCCGTTCTCCAGCTTCGATACGGCAACCCTGGCCGGTCTTGCCTATGGTCAAACCGTGCTGGCCCGTGCCTGCCAAAGCGCCGACATCGACTTCGACGGTCGTGAGGCGCATTCGGCCCGTTACGACACCGAGAAGACTGCCGAGCTGTTCTGCGGCATCGTCAATCGCTGGAAAGAAATGGGCGGCTGGCAGGACTTCAGCGACTGAAGCTGTGGAAAAGGCTTGCTGAGGATCGGCTGTGGGAGCGGGCTTGCCC
>JBOICD010000133.1:0-8598 GCA_050739855.1 Pseudomonas sp. | reverse complement strand
CTGTCAGACACATCGCATCGCGGGGCAAGCCCGCTCCCACCGGGTAGAAAAAACCCTATAAGGGTATTTATTACCCTAATACCAAGGGTTGTTTTAACCATAACACTGGACACAGCAAGAAAATCCGCGGGGCCTGGCGCCTGGCCCGAGTCTTGCTGATCAGGCCTGTCAGTCATTCCATTGGAGTTCACATGAGAAACATCATCCAGCCGCTGGCATGGTTTGCCGCTTTGAGTTCGTTCATTGCCGTCGCCAGCCGCGTCGCCCTCAGCCTTGTCTGAGGCGCCCTTCCCCTCCAGCCTGAGGATGAACTCCCATGGTCCTGCATCGCGTCCATCACCAGATTCTGCGCAGCCATCACCTGTTCGAGCCATTGAATGACGAACAACTGGATGAGCTGATGGCGTCCAGCCACTTGCTCAATGTCGACAAGGGCGAACCGTTGTTCCACCAGGGCGAGCCCGCCGAGGCGTTCTACTTCGTGATTGCCGGCGCGGTGAAGATCTACCGCCTGACCCCCGACGGCCAGGAAAAGGTCTTTGAAGTGGTCGGCCCACGGCAAACCTTCGCCGAAGCGATGATGCTGATGGACACCCCGAACTATGTGGCCTCGGCCGAAGCGATAGGCCCCTCGCAGCTCTATCGTTTGTCGACCCACACCTACATGCGCCTGCTGCAGAACAATAGCCGCCTGACCTTCGCCCTGCTCGGCAAGCTGTGCGTGCGCCTGCATCAGCGGGTCAACGAAATCGAAACGCTGTCGCTGAAGAACGCCACCCACCGGGTGGTGCGCTATCTGCTGACGCAACTGATGCAGGCCCAGCCGGTCGAGCGCCAGTTCGAACTGCCGATGGCCAAGCAGCTGATTGCCGGCCATCTGTCGATCCAGCCGGAAACCTTCTCGCGGATCATCCGCCGCCTGATCGATGAACAGATTATCACCCAGGACGGGCGGCGCATCGTCATTCTCGACCGCCCACGGCTGGAGCAATTCGAATGAAAGCCCTGCCTGTGTGCCTGTACTGCCAACACAGCAATCCGCCCCAGGGCGTCACCTGCGAGCAATGCGGCATGCCGCTGCCGGCCTCCCAGGCGCACGCCGCGGCCCGGCGGCAATTGCGCTTTCTGTGGTTCTGCATCGGCCTGACGCTGTTCTGCGTGGTGATGGTGTTCTGGTTGCCGCGCTAGCCGCGGCTCAAGGCTGGGTCAGCTGGCGATACAGTTGCGGCAGGCGCAGCGGCAACTGTTCAGGCTGGCGAATCAGGCTGTAGCCATTGCTGCCGAACATATACGGCAAGTAGTCAGCCGCCTTGCGGTCGATGGTGATACAGAACGGGATCAGCCCCTGCCGCCGCGCTTCACGCACCGCCTCGCGGGTGTCTTCGACGCCATAGCGCCCCTCATACAGATCCAGATCATTGGGCTTGCCATCGGTCAGCAACAGCAACAGCTTGCGCCGCCGTTTGCTGCTGCCAAGCAGGCGGGTGGCCTGGCGAATCGCAGCGCCCATGCGCGTGTAGTAACCCGGCGTCAGCCCCTGAATCTTGCCGCGGGTGCTGTCGTCGTAGCGCTGGGTGAAGGTCTTGAGTTCCTGCAGGCGCACCTGTTGGCGGCGCAGCGAGGAAAACCCGTACAAGGCAAAGTCATCCCCCAGGGTCGAGAGGGTTTCGCCAAACAGCAACAGGCTGTCGCGAATCACCTCGATCACCCGGTGTTCATCGTTGAGGTGAGCATCGGTGGACATCGATACATCGGCCAGCAGCAGGCAGGCCAGGTCACGACGGGTCTGCCGTTGCGCCATGAACAGGCCACGCTCGGCACACTGGCCATGGCTGCGCTCGACATGAAAATCCAGCCAGGCCTGCAAATCCAGCTCACTGCCCTGAGGCTGCTGACGTAACCATTGGCGGTCATTGCGCAGCTGCTCGAACTGACGCCGCAGACGCCGCGCAGCCGGTTGCAGGCGAGCCGGCAAGGGCTGCGCCTGGCAATCACGTGGCTCGAACAGCTGCAGGTTGACGAAGCTCGGCTGCAAACGCCCTGTGCGATAGTCCCATTCCGGCAGTTTGATGCCCTCGCCCAAGGGAATGTCGTCTACCTCTGCGGGTGGCAAATCCAGGTGCAGCTTGAGGCCGCCGCCCTTGCGCAAGCGCGTGCGCGACAGGGTCAACTGATCAAGATCGTCGGCGACTCGCGCCGCATCCGGATCTTCGCTGTCGTCGGTCCAGCGGTCCAGGTCGACATGTTCGGTCCAGCTGAACAGGTTTTCCAGGCGCACCACCAGCAGCCCACCCTCACGGCGGGTTTCGTCGATGCGGGTGGCGCGTTTGCGGCCGCTGCGCTGCTCGCCGGGCGGCGTTGCCAGGTGTTCGCTGGAGTCCTCCAGGTCACCGGCCGGCGCACCTGGCTGATGCAACGGCGGGTACAGCCACAGCGGCAAAGGCCAGGCTGCCCGTTCACTGCGGGGAAACTCGCTGACGCTGCCCGGCTCGCGCAAGGCTTGACGCAGCGCACGCTCCAGAGCCGCTTCGGCAGGACTCATCGCGGCCGGGTCCGGACGCAGTTGCAGGTGGGCGTCGACCAGCCGCTGGTAACGGCTCGCCAGCGCCGGGTAGCGCTGCAACAAGCGCTGGGTCCAGCGCTGGTTGTCCCGCCCCCAGTGCCGCATCGGCCCTGCGTGTGCCGCCAACAAGGCCAGCCAACGATAGAGTTCCTCGTTCAACCCGGCCTCGGGAAACACCGCAAGGTGGCTGGGCAAGCGCAGATTGCGCCCGTCGCACCAGGCCAGCGGCACCTGCTTGCAGGTACCGGCGATCTGCTGCAACAGCGTGCGGCGCAGCAGTAGATCGCGCTCGCTGGCCGCCTCCACACCCTGGTTGCCAGCCCCGCCCATGGCCCGGAACAACAGGGCCAGGGCGCGCTGACGCGGGGCAAGGTCAATGCCCGCCTGAGGAAAATCCGGGCTGGCGCGGCGGGTGATAAAACGGTGCCAGACACTGCCAACCCACTCTTCCAGTTCAAGGCTGAACGCCATGTTGCCTCCTGCCACGATTTATGACGGTACTACCCGGGCCGGCGCACGCAACGCTGCGCGGCCGCGCTGGCGGAAGCTCAGCAGGTAGCACAGCAGCCCCGCCATAAAGCCCAGGCCACTGACCAGACGTGCCCAGAACAGCCCGCGCAGATGTTCGGTGGTGGACATGAACGGCAAGGCACTGCCGTCTTCGGCCCAGCGTTGCAGCAGGACCTGGACCACACCGGCCGCGGTCAGCAACAGGGTGATCATCACCATCGACAAGGTCATCAGCCAGAAGCCCCAGACCTCCAGGTTCTGCGAGCGCTCATCGGCGGCCTCACCCAGCCCGCGCAGACGTGGCATGGCATAGCTGATCAGGGTCATGACGATCATTGCGTAGGCGCCGTAGAACGCCAGGTGGCCGTGGGCCGCCGTCAACTGCGTGCCGTGGGTGTAGAAGTTCACCGGCGCCAGGGTATGCAGGAAGCCCCACACGCCGGCCCCGAAGAACGCCGTCACCGTGGTGCCTTTGGCCCACAACGTGGCGGCGCGGTTGGGATGTTGCCGACGACGGTTGCGGACCATGCTGAAGGCAAACAGCACCATGGCCAGGAACGGCAATGGCTCCAGTGCCGAGAAGATCGAGCCGACCCACAACCAGACCTCGGGCGCACCGATCCAGAAGAAATGGTGCCCGGTGCCGATGATGCCGGTGATCAACGCCATGGCGATAATCACGTACAGCCACTTCTCCACCACTTCGCGGTCGACGCCGGTGATCTTGATCAGCACGAACGCCAGCATCGAGCCCATGATCAGTTCCCACACCCCTTCGACCCACAGGTGCACCACCCACCACCAGTAGAACTTGTCGCGGGCCAGGTTGCCGGGGTTGTAGAAGGAGAACAGGAAGAACACCGCCAGGCCGATCAGCCCGGTCATCATCACCATGCTGACGGTGGTCTTGCGGCCTTTGAGCAAGGTCATGCCGATGTTGTAGAGAAAGCCCAGGCACACCACGACGATGCCCATCTTGGTGATGGTCGGCTGTTCGAGGAACTCACGGCCCATGGTCGGCAGCAGTTCGTTGTGGGTCAGCCTGGCAAGCCCGGCATAGGGCACCAGCAGGTAGCCGAGGATGGTCAGCACACCGGCGGCAGCGAACACCCAGAACAGCAGGATCGCCAGTTTCGGGCTGTGCAGCTCGCGGTCCGCCTCTTCCGGCACCAGGTAGTAGGCCGCGCCCATGAAGCCGAACAGCAGCCAGACAATCAGCAGGTTGGTGTGCACCATGCGCGCGACGTTGAAGGGGATGGCCGGGAACAGGAAGTCACCGACCACGTACTGCAGGCCCATGATCAAACCGAACAGCACCTGGCCTAGAAACAAGATCAGGGCAAACACGAAGTAAGGTTTGGCCACGGCTTGCGAAGCGAATTTCAGATGGGGATTGGCACTGCTCATCACTCAGCCCTCCTTGTTGGGCGGCCAGCCGTTGGTATTGATTTTCGAGCTCCACTTGAGGAATTCGGCGATGTCGTCGACTTCCTGCTCGCTCAGGTTGAACTGCGGCATGGCCCGGCGCCCCGGCACGCCCAAAGGCTGCATCTTCATCCAGGCGTGCATGAAGGGCTTGAAGCCTTCCTCGCCGCCACGGCGCTGGAACACGTTGCCCAGCTCCGGCGCGAAATACGCGCCCTCGCCCAGCAGCGTGTGGCAGCCGATACAGTTGTTCTGCTCCCAGACCGTCTTGCCACGTACCACGGCGTCGCTCAGTTGCGCGGCATTGCTGCGTTCGGGAAAGGTCTGCTCGGTGTGATAGGTCAAGGCCAGGAATATCAGGAAGAAAAACACACTCCCCCCGAAATAGATGTTCCTGGCCATGCCCTTGGTGAAGGTCTCTGACATGGTCACTTCCTCATGGCTTGGCCTGGCCATGATAGGAAGCGAGGGCTGGAAATCTGCTTGATGGCAATCAAGAAACGCCGATGGTTTTACTCGGGTATTAACCACGCAGGTTGAGGCTGATGCCCACCACCAGCGCCAGTACGCCAGCCCATGCCAGCAGCAGGACGCGCCAGCGCCACGGGCCGTGACGCAGCTCCATGAAGCCGTCGGTGATCAACCAGGCCTTGAGTACCGCCAGCAACAGGACCGCGCCACTGCTCACTGCGCCCTGTGCCAGCCCCACGGTGGCCAGGCTGAGCACGGCCAGGGCCAGCCAGCAGCCCAGCAAAAACCTCGAAGCGAGCATGCGCACCTCCTCAGCCCAGCAGGTAGACCAGCGGAAAAAGCACCACCCAGACCAGGTCGACCATGTGCCAGTAGAGCACCCCGGATTCGAACCCGCTGCAGTTGCCCGGCCCGTAGCGACGACGGCGACACCCCTCGGCCAGCCAGGCCAGGATCAGCATGCCGAGCAGCACATGGAGGAAATGGAAGCCGGTGAGAATCCAGTACAGGGTGAAAAAAGTGTTGTGCTCAAGACCCAACCCCAGGCTCAGCAAGTGCCGATACTCACCGAGCTTGAGCCCCAGGTAGCCGCAGGCAACCAGCAACGCCAGCAGCAATAACAGCGCGGCCTGCCCTGGCCGTGCCTGGCGCACCCGCTGTTGCGCCAGGGCTGCCAGCAGCCCGGCACTGAGCAGGCTCAAGGTCATCGCCAGCCCGGTGGAGGTGTCGAGCAGCTGGCGGCTGGCTGCGAACAGTTGCGGCTTGAGGGCCTGGGTGACCGCGAACGCCAGGATCAACAGAGCAAACACCGACAGCTCGGCGAGGATGAACAGCCACATCGCCAGATCCCCCGGCAAGCGCCGGGTTGCAACGGTCTCAAGCGAAGTGGACATCGACCACGTCCATCAACGCTGCCACCGTCACCGGATCATCACTCAAGGGTTCGGCCAGGCAGGCCAGACAGGCCTCGCGCGGGTTCATCCCGGCGCCGATCATGCGGGCGGTGAAAATCAGCAGCCGGGTCGAAGCGACCTCTTCCAGGTCATGTTGATCCAGACGGCGCAAGGCTTGTCCCAGCCTGACCACCTGAGCGGCCAGGGCAGCGTCTACTCCGGCCTCACGCCGTACGATGTGGGCTTCTTCGGCAGCAGGCGGGTAGTCGAAGCGCATGGCCACGAAGCGCTGGCGCGTACTCGGTTTCATGCCCTTGAGCAGGTTCTGGTAGCCGGGGTTGTAAGACACCACCAGCATGAACGAAGGCGGCGCCTGCAACACTTCGCCGGTGCGTTCCAGGAACAGCTCACGGCGGTCATCAGCCAACGGGTGCAGGACCACTACGGTGTCCTGGCGCGCTTCGACCACTTCGTCGAGGTAGCAGATGCCACCTTCGCGCACCGCACGGGTCAGCGGCCCGTCCTGCCACCAGGTGCCCTGGGCGCCGATCAGGTGACGGCCGACCAGGTCCGCTGCGCTCAGGTCATCGTGGCAGGCCACGGTGTGCAGCGGCAGGTTCAGGCGCTGGGCCATGTGCTGGACGAAGCGGGTTTTGCCACAGCCGGTGGGGCCTTTGATCAGCACCGGCAGGCCGTGGCGCCAGGCTTGTTCAAACAGCGCCAGCTCATTGCGCTGTGCTTGGTAGAAAAGTTCGGATCGGGGTTCACAAACAGGCTTGAGGCTCATGCGGCACCTGGCTCGGCAGCGGGTTCGCAGACCACGCTAAAGAGCCAGGCCCCGCGCGACAAGCGCCGCGCGGGGCAAACTTGATCGCCGTCAAGCAGCCTCAGACCGTGCGCGAAAACTGGCCCTTGCGCCCGCCGCCAAGGTAGGCGTCGAAGGCCATGGCGGTGTTGCGCATCATCAGCTGCCCCTGAGGCAATAGCTGCAGTGCACCGGGCTCTAGTGCCAGCAAGTGGTCATCCACCTGTTCGGCCAGTTGCTCAAGTGCCTCGGCGAAGTATTCATGGAAACGGATGCCGTGGGAAGCTTCGAAGGTGCCGAAGTCGATCCGGCCGTGACACATCAGCGCGTTGATCACTTCGCGTCGCAGCAGGTCATCCGGATTCAGGCGGTAACCGCGCTGCACCGGCAACATGCCTTGATCCAGCCGCGCGTAATACTGCGACAGCAACTTCACACTCTGGCTATAGCTATCCCCCACCTTGCCGATCGCCGACACGCCGAGGCCAATCAAGTCGCAGTCGGCATGGGTCGAGTAACCCTGAAAATTGCGCTGCAGCGTGCCATTGGCTCGCGCCAGGCTCAGCTCGTCATCCGGCAAGGCGAAATGGTCCATGCCGATGTACACGTAACCGGCTTCGGTCAGGCGGCGGATGGTCAGCTCCAGCAGCTCCAGCTTGCGCTCCGGCGGTGGCATATCCTCGGGGCGGATCATCCGCTGCGCGCGCACCAGCTCGGGAAGATGAGCGTAGCTGTAGGCGGCAATACGGTCCGGGCGCAAGGCGATGATCTTGCTCAGGGTGACGTCGAAGCTCTGCACAGTCTGCAGCGGCAGGCCGTAGATCAGGTCGACGCTGACCGATTTGAACTGCGCCTGACGCGCCGCCGCGACCAGGGCATAGATCTGTTCTTCGCTTTGCTGGCGATTGACCGCCGCCTGCACATCCGGATCGAAATCCTGCACGCCGAAACTCAGGCGGTTGAAGCCCAGGCCGCGTAGCAGCTGGATCTGTTCGGTACTGATGGTGCGCGGGTCGACCTCGATGGAGAACTCATGGTCGTCGCTGTCGTCGAGGTTGAACGCCTGGCGCAGGCTGTCCATCAGTTCGGCCAGTTGCTCGCCGCTCAGGTAGGTCGGCGTGCCGCCACCCAGGTGCAACTGGGTGAGCTTGCGGCGGCGATCGAACAACGCCCCTTGCATGGCGATTTCCCGCTTCAGGTACGCCAGGTACTCGGTCGCGCGATGGGTCTTGCGGGTGATGATCTTGTTGCAGGCGCAGTAGTAGCAAAGGCTCTGGCAGAACGGAATGTGGATGTAGGCCGACAACGGCTTGGGGCTCGCCGCCTGATTGCTGGCTTGCGCCGCCTGCAGGTAATCATCGACGGCGAAGGCCTCATGGAACTGCGGCGCGGTGGGATAGGAGGTATAGCGTGGCCCAGGCCGGTCGTACTTCTTGACCAGGGCGCGATTGAAATCAAAGGCAGGCATCATGATCGATCCACTCGTGTCGGGACGAAAGCGCCGAATTGTTCACCTCCTGTTCGAACAGCTGGCAGATTGCATCTACTTCCAGGCGACCGGCGGGCAGGATGCTGATCAAGCCCTCGCTCAGTTCAACCAGCCCTGCGTGGCTCATGGCCTCCAGCCGCCGCCATGCCGTCGGGAAGTACTGCTGAAAATTCAGGCCGTAGCGGGTTTCAATGGCCTGGATATCCAGTTGCAGATCACAGGCCAGACGCTCCATGACCCGCTGCCTGACCTGGTCGCTGTCCTCGCAGCGCCAGCCGCGCGCAGTGGCCAGCTGGCCCTGTTGCAGGTGTTCCAAGTAATCACCCAGCACCTCGGTATTTTGCGCATACAGCGCATCGAGCTGGCTGATCGCGCCCAGGCCGAAGCCGACGTGATCGCAATAGCCATAACGGGTAAAGCCCTGACAGTTGCGGCGCAGACG
>JBOICD010000132.1:0-8618 GCA_050739855.1 Pseudomonas sp. | reverse complement strand
GAACACTCTATGAACCGAATGTGACAATTAGATGAAAGGCCATCACCGAAACTCGGTGATGGCCTTTCCAAAATGTTTCGAGGCTTGGACTAGAGCGGTTTCAGCGTTTTTTGGCTAACAGATAGATACCCACCAGCAGACCAATGGTGCAGATTCCAGCGACATAGTAGGCCGGCGCCATCGGGCTGAACTTGAGCAACGCGGTGACCGCCATCGGCGTCAGCCCCCCGAAGATTGCGTAAGCCAGATTGTAGGAAAAAGACAAACCGCTGAAACGCACCACCGGCGGGAAAGCCTTGACCATGACATACGGCACCGCGCCGACAATACCCACGCACAGCCCCGTCAGGGCATACAGCGGGAACATCCATTCAGGATGGGTTGGCAGGCTGTGGTAGAAGGTCCAGGACGACGCCAGCAACAGCAGGCTGCCGACAATGAATACCCGGCCAGCACCCAGGCGATCAGCCAGCGCGCCAGTGCCGATGCAGCCGAGGCTGAGCAGGACGATGGCCAGGCTGTTGGCCTTCAGCGAATCGGTCGGGCTGACCTGGTACAGGCTCTGCAGCAAGGCCGGGGTCATCAGGATCACCACCACGATGCCGGCCGACAGCAGCCAGGTCAGCAACATCGAGATGACGATGGCGCCACGGTGATCACGCAACACCGCGCGCAGGGGGACTTCTTCAGCCAGCGCCTTGCGCGCCTGCATCTCGGCAAACACGGGGGTTTCGTGCAGCCAGCGGCGCAGGTACACGGCGAAGAAGCCGAACACCCCACCCAGCAGGAAAGGAATACGCCAGGCGTAGTCGGCAACTTCCTCCGGGCTGTAGATGCTGTTGATCAAGGTTGCCACCAGCGAGCCGAGCAGGATCCCGGAGGTCAGCCCGGCCGTCAGGGTTCCACAGGCGTAGCCGGTGTTGCGTGCCGGCACATGCTCGGACACAAACACCCAGGCGCCCGGCACCTCACCACCAATCGCCGCGCCCTGGATCACCCGCATCAGCAACAGCAGGATCGGCGCCCACATGCCGATCTGCGCGTAGGTCGGCAGCAGGCCCATGATCAGGGTCGGCACGGCCATCATGAAGATACTCAGGGTGAACATCTTCTTGCGCCCCAGCAGGTCGCCAAAGTGGGCCATGACGATCCCGCCCAGCGGCCGCGCCAGGTAGCCAGCGGCGAAAATACCAAACGTTTGCATCAACCGTAGCCATTCCGGCATGTCGGCGGGAAAGAACAGCTTGCCGACCACGGTGGCGAAGAACACGAAAATGATGAAATCGTAGAACTCCAGCGCACCGCCCAGGGCGGAAAGCGACAGAGTTTTGTAGTCACTGCGGGTGAGCGGCCGCGAAGGCTGCGCGATACTGCCGGGCACGGAGGTCATAGGTATCTCTTATTGGTATAGCTTTATTGATACTGCAGGCCGCCTGTGACGCGGGTTTCGGCCTGGGAAGCCCAGAACCATAGCAAATTGCCGGAAAAAGCACATAGCAGTACATATTCAATACAACTATTCATGACTGCATGGTCGTCGCTGCGCTTTTCGCTCTATATACTGGCCGCCTGTAGGAAAAGGTTGCGTCTTCTGAAGGATGTTGTGCGAAAACGCCGCTAGATATGCTTAGTCGGTTTCGCAGAGTTTCCCTTCGCCGCCTGGCAAAGCGAAAGCAGCGTAGAATAGTTGTGCTGAATCGTTTTTCGAGGCGTCTGTCATAGCGCCAACCAACGAAGCGTCACGGGTCAGAGGCACCCCCGGCATGATTGAACTCGAACAAGAAGATCCTATCCCGCAAGGCGACCTGGCCTTGCAGATCACTGCATTGCCGCGTGAAACCAACGGTTTCGGCGACATTTTCGGCGGCTGGCTGGTCGCTCAGATGGACCTGGCCGGCACCGCTATGGCCAGCCGTGTCGCCGGTGGCCGGGTGGCAACCGTGGCCATCGACCGTATGGCCTTCCTGGTCCCTGTGGCCGTTGGCGCGCAGTTGTCCTTCTATACCCAGACCCTGGAAATCGGCCGCAGCTCGATCCAGATGATGGTCGAGGTGTGGAGCGACGATCCGCTGTCCAGCGAATGGCGCAAGGTGACCGAGGCTGTGTTCGTGTTCGTTGCCATTGATGGCAGCGGCCGCACCCGTTCGGTTCCTCCTCGTCGCTGACACGGCTGCGCGGTAAACTCGAAGGTATGCAAGCGGTCAAAACCGTACGGCAAACCAACGAGATCAAGCGCATGTCCACACCCAAGGTCGAATCCGAACAGCACGGCGAGCTCAATTGCTGGCGCATCACCAGCGACACTGCCGAACTGCTGGTAACCCAGCAGGGCGCGCAGGTTTTGAGCTATCAGCGGATTGGCGAACCACCGTTGCTGTGGCTCAGCGAGCAGGCCATCTTCAAGCAGGGCAAATCCGTGCGCGCCGGGGTTCCGGTGTGCTGGCCCTGGTTTGGCAACCTCAAGCGTAATCCCGCGGCTGTGCAGGCCATGTATCGCGTTGAAGACGCACCGGCCCATGGCCTGGTGCGTGGCCGCGACTGGCAATTGCTGAGCATCGAAAGCAGCGGCGACAGTGTCCGGGTTGAATTCACCTTGCCGGAAACCCAGGGCAAACTCCCCGGCTGGTCTCATAATGTCGAGCTCAAGTTGAGCATCGTCATGGGCGAACAGCTGAGTATCACCCTCACCAGCTACAACCTCGACAACGTCCCGGTCACCCTCAGCCAGGCACTGCACAGCTACTTCGCAGTCAGCGATGTGCGTGAGGTGCAGGTAGAAGGTGTGGATGGCCTGGGCTATATCGAAACCCTGGCCAACTGGGAGCAACGCACGCAACAAGGCAACCTGGGTTTTGCCGGTGAGACTGACCGCATCTACCTGCAGACCCCTGAGCAGTTGAACATTGTCGACCCGAACTGGAACCGGCGCATTTGCCTGAGCAGCAGCGGTTCGCGCTCGGCGGTGATCTGGAATCCATGGATCGAGCGCGCGGCCGAACTGGCGGACATGGCCGATGATGGCTGGCAGCGCATGCTGTGTATCGAGACTGCGAACGTCTGGGACGATGTGGTGATGCTGGCGCCTGGGGCAACGCATTCGCTGAACCTGAGCATCGGCAGCGAGCCGCTCTAGGTCGCTATCGCGGGGCAAGCCCGCTCCCACCGGGTGAACTGCACCATCCAACCTTTGGGGCCAGTTCAGAGGCCAGTGGGAGCGGGCTTGCCCCGCGATCATTCAAAGATCGGCGTCTTCCACGACCCGCACCTTGGCCGCATCCATGGCATAGGCGGCATCGGCCAGATCATTGCTGACTTTCTCGATCTTCAACGTGCCGTTGACCCACAGCGGCGTATAGATATCGTCGAGCTTCAAACCTTTGGGATAACGCACCAGCACCAACTGATTTGGCGGTGGTGGCGGCACGTGAATACAGGCGCCCGGATAGGGCACGAGGAAGAACAGCGTGCTATTACCCTTGGCATCGGTTTCCAGCGGCACCGGATAACCACCCAAACGGATCTGCTTGCCATTCATGGCGGCTACGGTCTTGTTCGAATACATCACCGCCGGCAAGCCCTTGGCCTGCTTCATGCCACCCTTCTCGGTGAAGGTGCCCATGGTTTCCGGGGAGTTGTGGTCGATCTCGGGCATCAGCTCAAGGGCTTTCTGGTCCGACCTGGGCATCAGTTCCAGCCAGTCGGTTTCCGCCAGCTCAGCACGAGCCAGGCTACTGATGAGCAACAGTGAAAGCAGTAATACACGGCGCATGAAAATGCTCGGCAACGGAAATTGCCGAGCATTCTAGCCTGTCGTCAGTTCTTTTTGACCATGCCGTAGATCACCAGAAGCACGACCGCGCCCACCAGCGCGCCGAGAAAGCCTGCGCCCTGGCCGGCCCGGTAGATGCCCAGCGCCTGGCCGCCGTAGGTCGCCGCGAGCGAACCGGCAATGCCGAGGAGAATGGTCATGATCCAGCCCATGCTGTCGTCGCCGGGCTTGATGAAGCGTGCCAGCAGACCGACGATCAGGCCGATGAAGATGGTTCCGATGATATCCATGACAATCCCTCTGAGTGAAATGGCGCATGCCAAAGCCTAGTCAGCGCTTTGGCATCCTGCCATCAGAGGGATCGCGAAGCGAGAAGGTTCCCTTCAGCCCTGGATCAGGGCTTCGACCTGCTGGATCTTCTGTTCCAGGGTCGCCATGTCGTCACAACGCAGGGTGGCGTGACCGACCTTGCGCCCGACCTTGAAGGCCTTGCCGTAGTGATGCAGGTGGCATTCGTCGATGGCAACCACCTTGTCTACCGCCGGCACTTCGCCGATGAAGTTGAGCATGGCGCTTTCGCCGACCTTGGCGGTCGAACCCAGCGGCAGACCGGCCACGGCGCGCAGGTGGTTTTCGAACTGGCTACACTCGGCGCCTTCGATGGTCCAGTGCCCGGAGTTGTGCACCCGTGGGGCGATCTCGTTGGCCTTCAGGCCACCGTCGACTTCGAAGAACTCGAAGGCCAGCACGCCGACATAGTCGAGCTGCTTGAGCACGCGACCGGCGTAGTCCTCAGCCAGGTTCTGAAGCATGTGGTCTTCACTGGCCACCGACAGGCGCAGGATGCCGCTCTCGTGGGTGTTGTGCACCAACGGGTAGAAACGGGTTTCGCCATCACGGGCACGCACAGCGATCAGCGAGACTTCACCAGTGAACGGCACGAAGCCTTCCAGCAGGCAGGGCACGCTTCCCAGTTCGGCGAAGCTACCGACAACATCCTCGGCAGTTCGCAGCACTTTCTGGCCTTTCCCGTCATAACCCAGGGTACGGGTCTTGAGTACGGCCGGCAGGCCGATGCTGGCCACCGCGGCGTCCAGGTCGGCTTGCGACTGGATGTCGGCGAACGACGGGGTCGGAATGCCCAGGTCCTTGAACATGCTCTTTTCGAACCAGCGATCGCGGGCGATGCGTAGCGATTCGGCACTTGGGTAGACCGGTACGAACTGCGACAGGAAAGCCACGGTTTCAGCCGGGACGCTTTCGAACTCGAAGGTGACCAGATCGACTTCGTCGGCCAGCTGGCGCAGATGGTCCTGGTCGCCGTAATCGGCACGCAGGTGCTCGCCCAATGGCGCGGCGCAAGCGTCCGGGGCCGGGTCGAGGAAAGCGAAGTTCATGCCCAGCGGCGTTCCTGCCAGGGCCAACATGCGACCCAGCTGGCCGCCACCGATTACACCGATTTTCATGCTTTTGACCTCAGGCCTGGCGCGGATCTGGATTGTCCAGAACGTTGTCTGTCTGCTCAGCGCGGAACTGCTTCAGCACCGTGTGGAACTGCGGGTGCTTGGCCCCGAGGATGCTCGCCGAGAGCAGTGCGGCGTTGATCGCGCCGGCCTTGCCGATGGCCAGGGTGGCAACCGGAATACCGGCTGGCATCTGTACGATCGACAGCAGCGAATCGACACCGGAAAGCATCGACGACTGCACCGGTACGCCCAGAACGGGCAGGTGGGTCTTGGCCGCACACATGCCTGGCAAGTGGGCAGCGCCACCGGCTCCGGCGATGATCACCTCAATGCCACGGCCTTCAGCCTCTTCGGCATACTGGAACAGCAAGTCCGGGGTGCGGTGGGCGGAAACCACCTTGACCTCGTAGGGAATGCCGAGTTTTTCCAGCATATCGGCGGTGTGGCTAAGGGTGGACCAATCGGACTTGGAGCCCATGATCACGCCAACCAGTGCACTCATCGTCGAGCCTCTTCTCTTGGGCGCCCGCAGGCGCGTCAAAAAACAACAAGCCACGCGGGACAACCGGCGTGGCTTGTTATACGAATTAGGGTCGGGGGAAACCGACCGAAGGCCGCGCAGTATACCGCAAAGCCGCGCTTTTGATGCACCCTGACGACCAACTGTCGGCCTTATTTTTCGGGGCTTTGGCTGACTTTTGAGTCAAGCCGTTGCCGGTCCGCCCTCCAGCTTGCGCCAGAGCAAGCGCACGTTGGCTTTGCGCACCAGCGCGCAGCGATACAGACGGATTTCCAGCGGCACGTGCCACTGGCTGCCGCCACAGATCACCAGTTCACCCCGCTCAAGCTCGGCGCGCGCCGACAACCGCGGCACCCAGGCGATGCCCAGGCCTTCCAGCGCCATGCTCTTGAGGCTGTCGGCCATGGCCGTCTCGTACACCGTGGTAAAACGCAGATTGCGCTGGCGCAGCAGCAGATTGACCGAGCGGCCGAGAAACGCCCCGGCGCTATAGGCCAGCAACGGCACACTGCCGTCACCTTCCAGATCGAACAGCGGCTTGCCTTCAGCGTCGGCGGCGCACACCGGGAGCATCTCGGTGTTGCCCATATGCAGCGACGGGAAGATTTCCGCGTCCATCTGCAGCGCAGCGTCGGGGTCGTAGAACGCCAGCATCAAGTCGCAACCGCCTTCACGCAGGGCGTGCACCGCGTCGCCAACGTTGGTGGCCACCAGCCGCGTGGCGATGTTCAGGCCATCGTTGCGCAACTGGGCGATCCAGCGTGGGAAGAACCCCAGCGCCAGGGAGTGCGCCGCCGCCACTTGAATCACCTCGCCCTGCCCGCCTTCCAGATGATGCAGATGGCGCAACACTTCCCCCAACTGATCGACCACGGTACGCGCCGTCACCAGGAACAATTGGCCGGCCGCCGTCAGTTCGATCGGCGTGCGCGAGCGGTTGACCAGGGTCAGCCCCAACGCAGCCTCAAGGCTGCGAATGCGCCGGCTGAAGGCCGGCTGGGTCACGAAGCGGCGCTCGGCGGCCTGGGAAAAGCTGCGGGTCGCCGCCAGGGCACTGAAGTCTTCCAGCCATTTGCTTTCGAGGTTCATCTGTCTCTCCAGGCATGCACCAAAATGGCACACGCTCGAATGTCGGTTGGCGTCACATCAACCATTATGCCGTTTGTGCATAGGTTAGCGCGCAACAGCATTGGCCGCAAAATCGGCGCAGGCCTAGGATTGGCGCCATTCCGGCATGTGCCGGGCCTAACACGAGATGATATTTATCATGTCCGCTGCTGCATCGTTCCGCGTCGAAAAAGACCTGCTTGGCACCCTTGAAGTCCCAGCTGATGCCTACTACGGCATCCAGACCCTGCGCGCTGCCAACAACTTCCACCTCTCCGGTGTTCCGCTGTCGCACTACCCCAAGCTGGTTGTCGCCCTGGCGATGGTCAAGCAGGCGGCTGCCGACGCCAACCGTGAGCTGGGTCACCTGAGCGATGCCAAGCACGCCGCCATCAGCGAAGCTTGCGCCCGTCTGATCCGCGGTGACTACCACGAGCAGTTCGTGGTCGACATGATTCAAGGCGGTGCTGGTACTTCTACCAACATGAACGCCAACGAAGTGATCGCCAACATCGCGCTGGAGGCCATGGGCCACCAGAAGGGCGAGTACAAGTACCTGCACCCGAACAACGACGTGAACATGGCGCAGTCGACCAACGACGCCTACCCGACCGCGATCCGTCTGGGTCTGCTGCTCGGTCACGATGCGCTGCTGGCCAGCCTCGACAGCCTGATTCAGGCCTTCGCCGCCAAGGGCAAGGAATTCGACCACGTACTGAAGATGGGCCGCACCCAGCTGCAGGACGCCGTGCCGATGACCCTGGGCCAGGAATTCCGCGCCTTCGCCACCACCATGACCGAAGACCTGCAGCGCCTGCGCTCGCTGGCTCCGGAACTGCTGACCGAAATCAACCTGGGTGGTACCGCCATCGGCACCGGCATCAACGCCGACCCTGGCTACCAGGCCCTGGCCGTACAGCGCCTGGCGACCATCAGCGGCCAGCCGCTGGTACCGGCAGCCGACCTGATCGAAGCCACCTCGGACATGGGCGCCTTCGTCCTGTTCTCGGGCATGCTCAAGCGTACCGCGGTCAAGCTGTCGAAGATCTGCAACGACCTGCGCCTGCTGTCCAGCGGCCCACGTACCGGCATCAACGAGATCAACCTGCCCGCGCGTCAGCCAGGCAGCTCGATCATGCCAGGCAAGGTCAACCCGGTAATCCCGGAAGCCGTTAACCAGGTGGCCTTCGCCATCATGGGCAACGACCTGGCCCTGACCGTCGCTGCCGAAGGCGGCCAGCTGCAGCTGAACGTCATGGAACCGCTGATCGCCTACAAGATCTTCGATTCGATCCGCCTGCTGCAACGCGCCATGGACATGCTGCGCGAGCACTGCATCGTCGGCATCACCGCCAACGAACAGCGCTGCCGTGAACTGGTCGAACACTCGATCGGCCTGGTCACCGCCCTGAACCCGTACATCGGCTACGAAAACGCGACCCGTATCGCTGCCATCGCCCTGGAAAGCGGCCGTGGTGTGCTGGAACTGGTCCGCGAGGAAGGCCTGCTGGACGAAGAGATGCTCAACGACATCCTGCGTCCGGAAAACATGATTGCTCCGCGTCTGGTGCCGCTGAAGGCGTAACCGATGCTGTAACACCGCTCACCAGGTCGAGGGACTAGACACCTCTCACCTTTTGAGGGCCCAGGGATCACTCCCCGGGCCCTTTTTTTATGCCTGCTGTGGGAGCAACTGCCTTGACCCTGTGTTTGATCAGCCAAGGTGCTACACCATCGGTGGGAGCGGGCTTGCCCC
>JBOICD010000131.1:0-8656 GCA_050739855.1 Pseudomonas sp. | reverse complement strand
GGGCGCTCCCCGCTTTCCTGTCTACCGCCAAATGAGGGAACAGAAATGTCCCATGAATTCGACTACATCATCGTCGGTGCCGGCTCTGCCGGTAACACCCTGGCGACCCGCCTGACCGAAGACGCGGGCGTCACTGTCCTGCTGCTCGAAGCCGGTGGCCCGGACTACCGCGCCGACTTCCGCACCCAGATGCCAGCCGCCCTGGCCTTCCCGCTGCAGGGTCGCCGCTACAACTGGGCTTACGAGACCGATCCCGAGCCGCACATGGACGGCCGCCGGATGGAATGCGGTCGCGGCAAGGGCCTGGGTGGCTCGTCGTTGATCAACGGCATGTGCTACATCCGTGGCAACGCCATGGACTTCGACGGCTGGGCAGAACTGCCAGGCCTGCAGGACTGGACCTACCTGGACTGCCTGCCGTACTTCCGCAAAGCGGAAACCCGCGACATCGGTGCGAACGACTACCACGGTGGCGAAGGCCCGGTCAGCGTGACCACGCCGAAAGCCGGCAACAACCCGCTGTTCCACGCCATGGTCGAAGCCGGCGTGCAGGCCGGTTACCCGCGTACCGAAGACCTCAACGGCTACCAGCAGGAAGGCTTCGGTCCGATGGACCGTACCGTGACGCCTAAAGGCCGTCGCTCCAGCACCGCCCGCGGCTACCTGGACACCGCCAAGAAGCGCTCGACCCTGACCATCGTCACCCACGCCCTGACCGATCGCGTAGTGTTCGACGGCAAGCGTGCCATTGGCGTGACCTACCTGGTTGGCGCCAGCGAAGAGCGCGTGGAAGCCCGTGCACGCAAAGAAGTCATCGTCTGCAGCGGCGCCATCGCCTCGCCGCAACTGCTGCAACGCTCCGGTGTCGGCCCGGCCGAACTGCTGAAAAGCCTGGACATTCCGGTGGTTCACGACCTGCCGGGCGTCGGCGAAAACCTCCAGGACCACCTGGAACTGTACCTGCAGTACGCCTGCACCCAGCCGGTGTCCCTGTACCCGTCGCTGCTCTGGTACAACCAGCCGGCCATCGGTGCCGAGTGGCTGTTCAACGGCACCGGCATCGGCGCCAGCAACCAGTTCGAGGCCGGTGGTTTCATCCGCACCCGCCCGGAATTCAAATGGCCGAACATCCAGTACCACTTCCTGCCCGTTGCGATTAACTACAACGGCAGCAACGGCGTACAGGAACACGGCTTCCAGGCGCACATGGGTTCGATGCGTTCGCCAAGCCGCGGCCGCATCCAGGCGAAGTCGAAAGACCCGCGCCAGCACCCGAGCATCCTGTTCAACTACATGGCTACCGAGCAGGACTGGCAGGAATTCCGTGACGGCATCCGCCTGACCCGCGAAATCATGGCCCAGCCGGCGCTGGACGCCTACCGTGGCCGCGAGATCAGCCCGGGCGCCGATGTGCAGACCGACGAGGAACTGGACACGTTCATCCGCGAGCACGCCGAAACCGCGTTCCACCCGTCCTGCTCGTGCAAGATGGGCACCGACGACATGGCCGTGGTCGATGGCCAGGGTCGCGTGCATGGCATGCAGGGTCTGCGTGTGGTCGATGCCTCGATCATGCCGATCATCATCACCGGCAACCTCAACGCCACCACGATCATGATCGCCGAGAAAATCTCCGACAAGATCCGTGGCCGCCAGCCGCTGCCGCGTAGCACTGCCAAGTACTACGTTGCCAATGAGGCACCGGTCAAAGGCAAAGCTATGCGTGAGGTCAAGCAGGCTTGATGCCCCGCGATAAGGCCCGCTAAAGCAACACAAATCAGGCACCCGACGGGTGCCTTTTTTGTACCTGCGATTAACCCTTTACAGCCCGCCAACCCCTCAGGTTAGAATCCTTGGCACGCGACCTGCTTATCCACAGCAAATCGCCCCCTTCCTGCTTTGCCCCGGAGTACTGCCTTGGATGCGTCCACCATCAATAGCCTGTTCTTGATCGGCGCATTGCTGGTAGGTGCAAGTATTCTGGTCAGCTCGCTGTCATCACGGCTGGGCATCCCGATCCTGGTCATCATCCTCGCCGTCGGCATGCTCGCCGGCGTGGATGGCGGCGGCATCATCTTCAACAACTACCCGACCGCCTACCTGGTGGGCAACCTGGCGCTGGCGGTGATCCTCCTTGACGGCGGTTTGCGCACGCGCGTGGCAAGTTTCCGCGTGGCCCTGTGGCCGGCCTTATCGCTCGCCACAGTCGGCGTGCTGATCACCACCGGACTGACCGGCATGGTCGCCGCCTGGCTGTTCAACCTGAGCCTGATCCAGGGCCTGCTGATCGGTGCCATTGTCGGCTCCACCGACGCCGCAGCGGTGTTCTCGCTACTCGGCGGCAAAGGCCTGAACGAACGGGTAACCGCGACCCTGGAGATCGAATCGGGCAGCAACGACCCGATGGCAGTGTTCCTCACCGTCACCCTCATCGACATGATCGCCAGCGGCCAGACCGGCCTGCACTGGAGCCTGCTCGCCCATCTGCTGCGCGAGTTCGGCATCGGTGGCCTGCTGGGCCTCGGTGGCGGCTGGCTGATGTTGCAACTGGTCAACCGCATTAACCTGGCGGGCGGCCTCTACCCGATCCTGGTGATTGCCGGTGGCCTGGTGGTGTTCTCCCTGACCAACGCCTTGCACGGCAGCGGCTTCCTCGCCGTGTACCTGTGCGGCCTGGTCCTGGGCAACCGGCCGATCCGCAGCCGCCACGGCATTCTGCACATGCTCGACGGCATGGCCTGGCTGGCGCAGATCGGCATGTTTCTGGTCCTCGGCCTGCTGGTCACCCCGCATGACCTGCTGCCCATCGCCCTGCCCGCCCTGGGCCTGGCGCTGTGGATGATCATCTTTGCCCGGCCACTGTCGGTGATTGCCAGCCTGCTGCCGTTCAAGGCCTTCCACGGCCGTGAGAAAGCCTTTATCTCCTGGGTCGGCCTGCGCGGCGCGGTACCGATCATTCTCGCGGTGTTCCCGTTGATGGCCGGGCTGCCCGATGCCCAGCTGTTCTTCAACCTGGCCTTCTTTATCGTGCTGGTCTCGCTGCTGGTCCAGGGCACCAGCCTGCCGTGGGTGGCCAAGCTGCTCAAGGTCACAGTGCCGCCAGACCCGGCGCCGATCTCGCGCTCGGCCCTGGAAGTGCACATCACCAGCGAGTGGGAACTGTTCGTCTACCGCCTCGGTGCGGAAAAATGGTGCATCGGTGCCGCCCTGCGTGAGCTGAAAATGCCCGAAGGCACGCGTATCGCCGCCCTGTTTCGCGGCCAGCAACTGCTCCATCCGTCGGGAAGTACCACCCTGGAAGTCGGCGATCTGCTGTGCGTGATCGGCCACGAACACAACCTGCCGGCCCTCGGCAAGCTGTTCAGCCAGGCTCCGCAGCGCGGTCTGGATTTGCGCTTCTTCGGTGACTTCGTGCTCGAAGGTGACGCAGAACTGGGGGCTGTAGCGGCGTTGTACGGTTTGCAGCTCGACGGCCAGGACCCGCATATGCCGCTCAGCCGCTTCATCGCCCAGAAGGTTGGCGGTGCACCGGTGGTCGGCGACCAGATCGAATGGAACAACACCCTATGGACGGTGGCGGTGATGGAGGGGAACAAGATCAGCAAAGTGGGCGTCAAATTCCCCGAAGGAACTCGACCCGGCCCCGGCTTGTTCCTTTAAACTCAAAACTTCGCCCCTGGTTGCAAGAATTTTTGCCTATGTCTCTGCGCACCTCCATATGCGCAGCCCTGCTCGGGCTGTGTCTGTCACTCTCCTACGCCTGGGCGGCAGAACCGCCAACCCGTGCGTCCATCCAACACAGCCTGGACAAGATCGCCGAGCGCAAACTGCCGGAGGCCGAGCAAAAGGCCCTGCAGAAGGTTCTCGAACAGACCCTGACTTTCCTTGGCACCAAGGAAGACAGCGAGAAAAAGCTCGTCGCCCTCAAGCAGCAGCTCAGCGATGCGCCGCGCCAGACCAGCGAGAACCAGCGCGAGCTGGCCAAGCTCAATGAAAGCAAGATGGTCGCCGTCGCCCAGCGCTACGCCGCGCTGAGCGTACCGCAGCTGGAACAGTTGCTGGCCGAGCGCACCAGCGAGCAAGGCGAACTGCAGAAAGCCCTGTCTGAAGCCAACAGCCTGACCATCACCTCGCAGACCCGCCCGGAGCGGGCCCAGGCTGAAATCAGCGCCAACCAGACCCGCATCCAGCAGATCAACACCAGCCTCAAGCTCGGCAAGGATGGCGGTAAACCGCTGACCGCTGACCTGCGCAACCAGCTCAACGCCGAACTGGCGGCGATCAATGCCGTGACCCTGCTGCGCCGCCAGGAACTGGCCGGCAACAGCCTGCTGCAGGACCTGGGCAACAGTCAGCACGACCTGCTGATCGAGCGTGCCACGCGCCTGGAACAAGAAATCCAGGACATGCAGACGCTGATCAACCAGAAGCGCCTGGCCCAGTCGCAACAGACCGTTACCGAGCAGTCCATCGAAGCGCAGAAGGCCGGTGGCAGCACCTTGCTGGCCACCGAAAGCGCCGCCAACCTGAAGCTCTCCGATTACCTGCTGCGCAGCACCGACCGCCTCAACGAACTGACCCAGCAGAACCTCAGGACCAAGCAGCAACTGGACAGCCTGACCCAGGCCGACCAGGCCCTGGATGAGCAGATCAGCGTCCTCAAGGGCAGCCTGTTGCTGTCGAAGATTCTCTACAAGCAGAAACAGGCCCTGCCGCACCTGAAGGTCGACCGCAACCTGGCCGACCAGATCGCCGATATCCGCCTGTACCAGTTCGAGATCAACCAGCAGCGCGAGCAGATCACCAGCCCGAGCAGCTACGTCGACAAACTGCTGGCCAATCAGCCTGAGGAAAGCGTCACCCCGCAGCTGCGTAAAGCCTTGCTGGAAGTGGCGATCACCCGCAGCGACCTGCTTGAGCGGCTGAATCGCGAACTGAGCGCCCTGCTCAACGAATCCATCACCCTGCAACTGAACCAGAAGCAGCTGCTGAGCACCTCGCAGAGCTTGCGCACCACCCTCGACGAACAGATGTTCTGGATCCCGAGCAACAAGCCCCTGGACCTGGAATGGCTGCGCACTGTGCCTGAGCGGCTGCAGAAGCAGCTGGTCAGTTTGCCGTGGGGTTCAGGGATCAAGGAGCTGGGCGATGGCCTGGTCCAGCGTCCACTGCTGTTCCTGCCGCTGTTGTTACTGATCGGCGCCCTGCTGTGGCGGCGCAAGTACCTGTATGCGCGCCTCAACAAGGTTCACCAGGACGTTGGCCACTTCAAGCGTGACAGCCAGTGGCACACGCCTCAGGCCATCCTGATCAATATCCTCCTGGCCATGCCCCTGAGCCTGGGCCTGGCCCTGTGCGGCTACGCCCTGCAAATCGACGCCCGTGGACAGAACGCCAACCTCGGCGCCGCCCTGTTTCAGATCGCCCAGGCCTGGCTGGTGTTCTACACCGCGTACCGGGTGTTGGCGCCAGGCGGCGTGGCTGAACTGCATTTTCGCTGGGACAAGCCGCAAGTCGAGTTCCTGCGCCGCTGGATTCGCCGCCTGGGTGCGGTGGTACTGGCGCTGGTCGGCGTTGTGGCGGTGGCAGAGCATCAGCCCTCGGCGCTGGCCGACGACGTGCTCGGCATTGGCGTGGTCCTGACCTGCTATGCCTTGATGACCTGGCTGCTCAGCCGCCTGCTGCTCAGCAGCCCGGCACACCGCAATACCTCGCTGTTCCGCCAGGCCGTCGGCGTGGCCTTCACCGCCTTGCCGGTCGCCTTGTTCATCGCCGTGTGCTTCGGTTACTACTACACCGCGCTGAAGCTCACCGACCGCCTGATCGACACCCTCTACCTGCTGATGTTCTGGCTGGTGATCGAGGCCGCGTTCGTTCGTGGTCTGGCCGTTGCCGCCCGGCGCCTGGCCTACCAGCGGGCGCTGAGCAAGCGCCAGGCGAGCAGCAAGGAAGGGCTCGATGGCGAAGTGATTGTCGAAGAGCCGACCCTGGACATCGAACAGGTCAACCAGCAGTCCCTGCGCCTGATCCGCCTGGCGCTGCTCGGCGGCTTCATCGGCGCGCTGTACTGGGTCTGGTCCGACCTGATCAGTGTGGTTGCCTACCTCGACAACATCACCCTGTACGAGTACACCAGCGGCACCGGCGCAGCCATGAGCATGGTGCCGATCAGCCTCAGCGACATGCTCGGCGCCCTGGTGATCATCGGTATCACCATCGCCCTGGCCGGTAACTTGCCGGGCCTGCTCGAAGTACTGGTGCTGTCGCGCCTGAACCTGGCCCAGGGCAGTGCCTACGCCACCACCACCCTGCTGTCCTATGTGATTGCCGGGGTCGGCTTCGTCTCCACGCTCTCGGCCCTCGGCGTCAGCTGGGACAAGCTGCAGTGGCTGGTGGCCGCGCTGTCGGTGGGCCTGGGCTTTGGCATGCAGGAGATCTTCGCCAACTTCATCTCCGGCATCATGATCCTCTTCGAACGTCCGGTGCGTATCGGTGACACCATCACCATCGGCAACCTGTCCGGCACGGTGAGCAAGATCCGTATCCGCGCCACGACCATTACCGACTTCGACCGCAAGGACATCATTGTCCCGAACAAGACCTTCATCACCGGGCAACTGATCAACTGGTCGCTGACCGATACCATCACCCGCGTCACCCTCAAGCTCGGTGTCGACTACGGCTCGGACCTGGACCTGGTGCGCTCCCTGCTGCTCAAGGCCGCCAATGACAACCCGCGGGTGCTCAAGGAGCCGGAACCGATCGTCTACTTCCTGAACTTCGGTGAGAGCACCCTGGACCACGAACTGCGCATGCACGTGCGTGACCTGGGTGACCGCAACCCGGTGCTCGATGAGATCAACCGCTTCATCAACAAGGAATTCAAGAAACAGAAGATCAACATCTCGTTCCGGCAGATGGAGATCTACCTGAAGAACATGCAGGGTCAGGAATACAAAATGGTCCCGGTGGAGAGTCTGGACAAGACCGTGAATCAGCCGCTGAGCGATGACCACAAGCCGAACGATGCGGCCCCCGGCAAACCCGCCTGACTGGACGCCGACGGCCATACCCTTGCAGAATGATCGGATATTCTGCTGGAGATGGCCGTTGAAAGCCCTCGACGAACTGACCTTCGACAACCGTTTTGCCCGCCTCGGCGACGCCTTTTCAACCTCGGTGCTACCTGAGCCGATTGCCGAGCCACGCCTGGTGGTGGCGAGCGAGGCCGCCATGGCCCTGCTGGACCTGGAGCCAACCGAGGCGCACTCACCGGTGTTCGCCGAACTGTTTGGTGGCCACAAGCTCTGGAGCGAGGCCGAGCCACGGGCGATGGTCTATTCCGGGCACCAGTTCGGCGGCTATAACCCGCGCCTGGGCGATGGCCGCGGCCTGTTGCTGGGCGAGGTGTACAACGACGCTGGCGAGCACTGGGACCTGCACCTCAAGGGCGCCGGAGAGACGCCTTACTCGCGCATGGGCGACGGTCGTGCGGTACTGCGTTCCTCGATCCGCGAGTTCCTCGCCAGCGAAGCCCTGCACGCCCTGGGTATCCCCAGCAGCCGCGCCTTGTGCGTGATCGGTTCGAGCACGCCGGTCTGGCGCGAAACCCAGGAACGCGCGGCGATGCTCCTGCGCCTGGCGCCGAGCCATGTGCGCTTCGGGCATTTCGAGTATTTCTATTACACCCGCCAGCCCGAACAGCAGCGCATCCTCGCCGAGCATGTGCTGAAACTGCATTTCCCCGAATGCCAGACCGAGCCCGAACCGTACCTGGCAATGTTTCGCAGCATCGTCGAGCGCAACGCCGAACTGATTGCCCTGTGGCAGGCCTATGGCTTCTGCCATGGGGTGATGAACACCGACAACATGTCGATCCTCGGCATCACCTTCGACTTCGGCCCGTTCGCCTTCCTCGACGACTTCGACGCCAACTTCATCTGCAATCACTCCGATGACCAAGGCCGCTACAGCTACAGCAACCAGGTGCCCATTGCCCACTGGAACCTCAGCGCCCTGGCCCAGGCGCTGACGCCGTTCATCAGTGTCCAGGCGCTGCAGGAAACCCTGGCGCTGTTCCTGCCGTTGTACGAAGCCCATTACCTGCACCTGATACGCCGACGCCTGGGTCTGCTGCGAGCAGAGGACGACGACAAAGTGCTGATCGAACGGTTACTGCAACTGATGCAGCCTGGCGCGGTGGACTACACCCTGTTCTTCCGCAAGCTGGGCGAACAGCCCGCCGAAGTGGCAGTGCGCGTGGTGCGCGATGACTTTGTCGACCTGGCCGGATTCGACCGCTGGGCCGTGGATTACCTGGCCCGCATCGCCCGTGAACCCGACAACGCCGAAGGCCGCCGCGAGCGCATGCACGCGGTCAATCCGCTGTACATCCTGCGCAACTACCTGGCCCAGCGCGCCATCGAGGCCGCTGAAGGTGGAGACTACGACGAAGTGCGGCGCCTGCATCAGGTACTGTGCAAACCGTTCGAGGAGCAGCCGGGGATGCAGGCCTATGCCGAACGGCCGCCGGAGTGGGGCAAGCACCTGGAGATCAGTTGCTCGTCCTGACCCTGCTTATAGGAACAACTGCCGGTGGGAGCGGGCTTGCCCCGCGATTACGGTTCGTCAGGCACATCGCATCGCGGGGCAAGCC
>JBOICD010000130.1:0-8669 GCA_050739855.1 Pseudomonas sp. | reverse complement strand
AAGCGATGGGGCTGACATACCGCAATCGCGGGGCAAGCCCGCTCCCACAGCAAGCCCACTCCCACCGGGATACTCAACCCGTGATCAAACGCTCGCGCAACGCGGTAATCTCATCACGCAACTGCGCCGCCGCCTCGAACTCCAGGTCCCGCGCCAGCTGATACATCTTCTCTTCCAGCAGCTTGATCCGCTTGGCAATCTCGCCAGGTGAGCGCAACTCGGCTTCGTAGCGCGCGCTTTCTTCGGCGGCTTTGGCCATGCCCTTGCGCTTCTTGCTGCGCGAGCCGGGCACGTTGGCGCCTTCCATGATGTCGGTGATGTCCTTGACCACGCCCTTGGGCACGATGCCGTTGGCCTGGTTGAAAGCAATCTGCTTGTCACGACGACGTTCGGTTTCGCCGATAGCCCGCTCCATCGAGCCGGTTATTCTGTCGGCATAGAGGATCGCCCGGCCATTGAGGTTGCGCGCCGCACGGCCGATGGTCTGGATCAGTGAACGCTCGGAACGCAGGAAGCCTTCCTTGTCGGCATCAAGGATCGCCACCAGCGACACCTCGGGCATATCCAGGCCCTCGCGCAACAGGTTGATTCCCACCAGCACATCGAAGGTGCCCAGGCGCAGGTCGCGGATGATCTCGACGCGCTCCACGGTGTCGATGTCCGAATGCAGGTAGCGCACCCGCACGTCGTGATCGGCGAGGTAATCGGTGAGGTCTTCGGCCATGCGTTTGGTCAGGGTGGTGACCAGCACACGCTCCTCCACCGCGACACGCTTGCGGATTTCCGAGAGCAGGTCGTCGACCTGGGTGGTGGCCGGACGCACTTCAACCTGAGGATCGACCAGGCCGGTCGGCCGCACCACCTGCTCCACGACCCGACCGGCATGCTCAGCCTCATAGTTCCCGGGCGTGGCAGAAACGAAGATCGTCTGCGGACTGACGCTTTCCCACTCGTCGAAACGCATCGGCCGGTTGTCCAGCGCCGAAGGCAAACGGAAGCCGTACTCGACCAGGGTTTCCTTGCGCGAGCGGTCGCCCTTGTACATCGCCCCGACCTGGGGAACGCTGACATGGGACTCGTCGATCACCAGCAATGAATCAGCCGGCAGATAATCGTAGAGGGTCGGTGGCGGCGCCCCGGCCGGACGACCGGAGAGGTAGCGCGAGTAGTTCTCGATGCCGTTGCAGTAACCCAGCTCGAGGATCATTTCCAGATCGAAACGGGTGCGCTGCTCCAGGCGCTGGGCCTCGACCAGTTTGTTGGCCTTGTGCAGGTACTCCAGTCGCTGCTGCAGCTCCTCCTTGATGCCCTCCACCGCTTCAAGCAGGGTTTCGCGCGGGGTCACGTAGTGGCTCTTGGGGTAGAAGGTGAAACGCGGCAACTTGCGGATCACCTCGCCGGTCAGCGGATCGAAGGCGGCAATGTTCTCCACTTCGTCATCGAACAGCTCGATGCGGATGGCTTCGAGGTCCGATTCGGCCGGGAAGATATCAATCACATCGCCACGCACGCGGAAGGTGGCGCGGGCAAAGTCCATTTCGTTGCGGGTGTATTGCAAATCAGCCAGGCGGCGCAGCAAGGCACGCTGGTCGAGCTGGTCGCCACGGTCCACGTGCAGGACCATCTTCAGGTAGGTTTCCGGGCTGCCCAGACCGTAGATACAGGACACCGTAGTGACGATGATCGCATCGCGACGCTCCAGCAGCGCCTTGGTCGCCGACAGGCGCATCTGCTCGATGTGGTCGTTGATCGAGGCATCCTTCTCGATGAAGGTATCGGACGACGGCACATAGGCTTCGGGCTGGTAGTAGTCGTAGTAGGAAACGAAGTACTCCACGGCGTTGTTGGGGAAAAACGCCTTGAACTCACCGTACAACTGCGCCGCCAGGGTCTTGTTCGGCGCCAGCACCAGGGTCGGCCGCTGCACCTGGGCGATGACGTTGGCGATGCTGAAGGTCTTGCCCGAGCCGGTCACCCCGAGCAGGGTCTGATGCGCCAGGCCCGCCTCGATCCCCTCGACCATCAGACGAATGGCTTCGGGCTGGTCGCCGGCCGGCTGGAAACGGGTGACGAGCTGGAACTCGGACATGACAAACCTCGATGTTTTTGCGACGTTTTTATCGCAGACGCTGGCAACTGTATTTATAGACAGTAGTTATACCGAATTTGTGGTCTTGAGCGCCAGTTTCAACGCAATGTCGTGGGCATTTCTGATTATGGACCGGTCAATTCGACTAACGGTCGAAAAATAATCGGCGAAACAGCAGGAAAAGCTGCGTCAGACTGTCGCCGTGACCGATGGGTATCACTATACTGACTCCCCGTTTGTGCACCGCTCTAGTGCATTCGACTGGAGCGTGCGACCTCTTCCACTCTCCATTCAGAGCCAAGGTAATAATGAGCCTGTTTTCCGCTGTCGAGCTGGCACCACGCGACCCCATTCTGGGCCTCAACGAAGCTTTCAACGCCGATACCCGTAGCAACAAGGTCAACCTGGGTGTAGGTGTTTACTGCAACGAAGAAGGGCGTATCCCACTGCTGCGTGCAGTGATCGAAGCCGAAACCCAGCGTGCTGCCCAGCACGCTTCCCGCGGTTACCTGCCGATCGACGGTATCGCCGCCTACGACCAGGCCGTACAGAAGCTGCTGTTCGGTGCCGAGTCGCCGCTGCTGACTGCTGGCCGGGTTATCACCACTCAGGCCGTTGGCGGTACCGGCGCCCTGAAGATCGGTGCCGACTTCCTCAAGCAGGTTTCGCCAAACGCCGTAGTGGCCATCAGCGACCCGAGCTGGGAAAACCACCGCGCCCTGTTTGAAACCGCCGGTTTCCCGGTGCAGAACTACCGCTACTACGACGCCGCCACTCACGACGTCAACCGCAGCGGCATGCTCGAAGACCTCAACGCCCTGCCGTCCGGCTCGATCATCGTGCTGCATGCCTGCTGCCATAACCCGACTGGCGTCGACCTGAGCCTGGACGACTGGAAAAACGTCCTGGAAGTGGTCAAGGCCAAGGGCCACGTGCCATTCCTTGACATGGCCTACCAGGGCTTTGGCGACGGCATCTACGAAGACGCCTTCGCCGTGCGCCTGTTCGCCGAGTCGGGCCTGAACTTCTTCGTCTCCAGCTCGTTCTCCAAATCCTTCTCGTTGTACGGCGAGCGCGTGGGTGCGCTGTCGATCATCACCGAGTCCAAGGAAGAGAGCGCGCGCGTGCTGTCGCAGGTCAAGCGCGTGATCCGCACCAACTACTCCAACCCGCCGACCCACGGCGCCAGCATCGTCGCGGCCGTGCTCAACAGCCCGGAACTGCGTGCGATGTGGGAAGAGGAACTGGGTGAGATGCGCCAGCGTATCCACGGTATGCGCAAGCAGATGGTTGAACTGCTTGCCGACAAAGCTCCCGAGCATGACTTCAGCTTCGTCGCTCGTCAGCGCGGCATGTTCTCCTACTCGGGCCTGACCGTCGATCAGGTGGCGCGCCTGAAGAACGAGTTCGGCATCTACGCGCTGGATACCGGTCGTATCTGCGTGGCCACCCTGAACCAGAGCAACATCCACGTGGTGACCAAGGCGATCGTCGAGGTTCTGTAATCACTGAATTGCGCGGGGGAGGCTTGACTTCCCCTTAGCAATCAGTAAGATACGCCACAGATTCCGCGATAGCTCAGTCGGTAGAGCAAATGACTGTTAATCATTGGGTCCCAGGTTCGAGTCCTGGTCGCGGAGCCAAACACTTGAAAAACCTCCAGTTGCGCTGAGCACTGGAGGTTTTTTCGTTTTAGCCCATCTCAGCTGCGGCCAATGGGATAGAACGTGCCACTGCTCCAGACCCCTAGCCATAGCTGCCCGTCGATCTGCTTTGACACAGCCAGCTCCACCAACTGATAAAACACATTGCGATGGATCAGCGCCTCAAGGTTGCTGCGCATGTGCACATAGGGCGACGGTTCCTGGGTCTGCGCATCGATTTCGAAGCGCAGCGGGTGTTCGGGACCGGCGTCGACCTGATCCTCGACATTGCTGGTGAAGCGCAGCACCTGCTGCTCGCCTTCGCCTTCAACCTCCAGGCTGACGGCAACAAAAGGCGCATCGTCGACCTTGATGCCGACCTTCTCCACCGGTGTCACCAGGAAGTAGTCGTCACCGTCGCGGCGAATGATGGTGGAAAACAACCGGACCATCGGCTTGCGCCCGATCGGCGTGCCCAGGTAGTACCAGGCACCGTCACGGGCGATGCGCATGTCGATATCGCCACAGAAGTCCGGGTTCCACAGATGCACCGGTGGCAGCCCCTTTTCGGACTTGGGAATCTGCGCCAGCAGATCATTGGCCTTGCCGGTATCGGTCATCACCCTCTCCTCAACGACTCATGCCCAAAAGGCTACGAGCGTAATCCTCAAGCGGCGGCCCTAGCAAATCTTCCGGCTTGTTGTCGTGAAACGTCAGCATTCCGCCACGGCTGTTGATCCGTGTGGTATCGATCAGGTAGCGGGTATTGGTCTCGATGAGCATCAACTGGATCACACCGGTATCGATGCCCAGACGGTCGACCGCTTGCTCGTCATACCATTCATCGCCATTGCCAATACGGTCATCGGTGCGGGCAAAGCGCGCATAGAGCAGGTAATGTGCACCCACTCCACGCGCTTCGACCAGCGCCTGCTCCAGCCCCAGCGGCCCCTGAGCGCGACGGACCATGGGGAAGTACTCGATAAAGCCCTTGAAGGCTTCTTCTGCCACCACGTTGGACCGTGGATAAGGCCCCTTTCCAGGAGGGACGAAGGCACCCTGACCAATGTAAATGAATGAATCGGGCTGCAGGCGCACCGACAACGAACGGCGGGTGTCGCTGTGATCGAGCAGGCCGGCATCACTCATGTGATAACGGACACCCTCGCCCATATCGCTGACATTCATACAACCGCCCAGCGCCATCAGCGCCAGCAGCAAAACCAGGCTACGCATCTATCCTCCAGTGGCCGGTGACGGAAAACCGGCGAACAGCTGACAGATGCAGCTTTTACGCCAGTCTTAACCGCCGATGATTTTCATCACCGTTGCACCGCCGGAAAACGCCACCGGCTGCTTGTCGCCAAGGGCCTTGACCAGCAACCCCTGCAGCGCTGGCAAGGCTTGGTGACGCGGTTTGTCGAGCAAGTCGCCGATATAGTGACGGTTGCTCGACGACAGGCAGCCATGCAGCCAGCCGGTGGACGACAGGCGCAAGCGTGAGCAGGTCCGGCAGAACGGCACGCTTTCGTTGGCGATCACGCCAAAATAGCCATGCCCCGGAATCTGATAGCGCAGCGCCGTGGCATCCACCGGCGCATTGGCCTGCAGGTATTCGTAGCGCTCGCCGATCAACTGCAGCAAGTGCTCGAGACTGACGAACTGCTGCAGGAAGGCATTGCTGTCACGGGCCAGGTGGCCCATGCGCATCAACTCGATAAAACGCAGCTCGTAGCCACGGGCCAGGCAGTACTCAAGCAACGGCACCACCTGATCGAAGTTCTGCCCGCGCAAGGGCACCATATTGACCTTGATTTTCATCCCGGCCGCACTGGCCTGCTCCATGCCATCGAGCACAGTGGCCAGGTCGCCACCGCGGGCAATACGGCGGAAAGCATCAGGATCAAGGGTATCGAGGGAAACGTTGAGTCGACGGATACCGGCGGCACGCAGCAATGGCAGTTTGCGCGACAGCAACTGGCCATTGGTGGTCAGGCTGATTTCATCCAGGCCAAGGCCTGCGACCGAAGCAAGAAAGGTTTCAAGCTTGGGGCTGACCAGCGGCTCGCCACCGGTAATGCGCAAACGCTCGATGCCGGCTGCTTCGATCAGGTAGGCCACAGCGCGAGCCATGGCCTCGGCAGACAGCTCATCCTGGGCCGCCACCAGACGCTTGCCGTCCGGTACGCAATAGGTGCAGGCATAGTTGCAGGCAGCGGTAAGGCTGACGCGCAAGTTGCGAAAACGCCTGCCTTGGCGGTCGACGATCATGGATGACTCCGGCATGGATGAATCGGGCCTGCAAAACCTGACTCAAAAATCAGGTTTTTGCAAGCCTCATACCTGAGTATATTCCTGCAGGGGCCACGCCAGTAACTTCGTTGGGCCTCTGGATGTGTCAGCTGCCGGTC
Organism: Pseudomonas sp.; assembly: GCA_050739855.1. Classification (GTDB taxonomy): domain Bacteria; phylum Pseudomonadota; class Gammaproteobacteria; order Pseudomonadales; family Pseudomonadaceae; genus Aquipseudomonas. The sequence continues at coordinate 2,526 of JBOICD010000130.1, read as the reverse complement.
GTGTCCGGGTCGCGCTTGCGCTTGTTGCCCATGCGCACGCCGATATCCATCAGGAACTGGAAAAAGCCTTCCTGGTCTTCCAGCACGTTGCTCCAGAACGGCGAGTGATAGAGCGCCACGGCGCCATGCACCAGCGCCCAGGCGGCGCAGTAGTGGAAGTACGGCGGCACGTCTTCGAGCTTGCCTTCGCTGATGCGACCTTTGATCAGCAAGGTCAGACGGTCGAAATTGGAGGCACGAATCTTGTGCAGCTCCTCGACCATCTCCGGCACCTGGTTGCCCTTGACCACCTTCTCTTCGAGGCGGTCGAACAAGCGGTAACGCTGCGGATCGCGCATGCGGAATTCGAAGTAGGCACGCGACAGGGCTTCCTTGTCGCGATCAACATCGGCAGAGTGCAACAGTTCGTTCAAATCGCGCTCGTAGTCGAGCATCAGGCGCAGGTAGATCTCCGCCTTGGATTTGAAATGCTTGTAGATCGTGCCTTTGCCGATACCGACTGCATCAGCGATCATCTCGACGGTGACACTGTCTTCACCCTGTTCGAGAAACAGCTTGAGCGCGGTATCGAGAATTTCTTGCTCACGGCGACGAAACTCACGGACCTTACGAGGTTCTTTCTGCATAAGAAGGACTGGATCAAAATCGAAGCCGGTTATTATGCCTAACTTGCGCCAAAATGCACGGATCATCCGACCATGTCTATGTTTCTTGATGAGTTTGAACAGGCTCCAGGCCTTCGCTACCTGAACCACGCTGCCGTCGCCCCCTGGCCAAGAAGGGCCAGCCAGGCGGTTGCCCGCTTTGCCAACGAAAACGTTTGGCTCGGCGCCAGGGACTATCCGGACTGGATGGCGATGGAGCAACGCCTGCGCGAACGCCTGATGCGCCTGACGAACGCACCGTCGACCGATGACATCGCCTTGGTCAAGAACACCTCCGAGGCACTTTCGTTCGTTGCTTTCGGTATTGATTGGCAGGCCGGTGACCGGATCGTCATCAGCGATGAAGAGTTCCCCTCCAACCGCATCGTCTGGGAAGCCTTGGCCGACCGGGGCGTAGAAGTGATCCAGGTGAGCCTCAAGGGGCAGGACCCGGAAGCCGATCTGCTGGCCGCCTGTGGCTCGCAGGTACGCCTGCTGGCAATCAGCGCCGTGCAGTTCGCCAGTGGCCTGCGCCTGGACCTGGTGCGGCTCGGCCAGGGTTGTCGTGAGCGCAACGTGCTGTTCTGCATCGACGCCATTCAGCAACTGGGCGCCCTGCCCTTCGATGTGCAAGCCTATCAGTGCGACTTCGCCATGGCCGATGGCCACAAGTGGATGCTTGGCCCAGAAGGCCTCGGCGTTTTCTATTGCCGCGCCGAGGTTCGCCCACAACTGAAGCTCAGCGAGTACGGCTGGCACATGCTCGAACACATGGGCGACTACACCCGCACCGAGTGGGAGCCGGCCCACAGCGCCCGGCGCTTTGAATGCGGCAGCCCGAACATGCTCGGCACGGCCGCGCTGGACGCCAGCCTGTCGCTACTGGAAGAAGTGGGCATGCAACAGGTATCCACGCTTTTGGCAGAACGGGTGCAGTGGCTCTATGAAGGACTGGCGGCCATTTCCGGGGTTCAGTTGCACAGCCCGGAAGATCCGCAGCGCCGCTCGGGTATCGTTTCGTTCAGCATCGCCGGGGTGGACAATGCCCAGGCCTATCACCAGCTGAAACAGCAGCAGGTGGTTTGCATCACCCGCGGGCCTGGCGTGCGCTTTTCCCCGCATTTCTACACACCCAAGCGGATAATCGACGAAACTCTGGCAATTGTGCGGAAAATTGCAGAGCGATGAGTGCTCAGCAGCCTTCGACGTATTCCAAATCTGTTTAAAAAACGAGCAGTAGCGGCTGGCAGCCCGCCAATCCTGACCAATACTTCAGGTGTTGGCGCGGCGCATCCCCCCAAGTGGCGCGCCGATAAAGGTGCTCAAGGACCGCGTACCTTTGTTTTACTCCTAATGGTCTTAACCCGGATTCACCCCCCAGAACCCGGGTTTTTTTTGCCTGACGCCAGCAACGGGCTTCACTCTATACCTTGGTATATATCGATTACCCCTTGGTCGGTCCAAGGTATCCCATTGCTGTCTGGCATCAAGCAAATACAGATGCGAAAATTCCACCAGTCGCAGATTGACGCAGTTCGAACGCCGCGTTGACACACTATTCCAGAACAGGAGGAAGTCCATGGACCCCGATCCGCATCGGCGCCCGAGCGCGCCTGAACCCGCCTTGCAACCAACCGTGATCGCAACCTATCGGAGGACACTGACTCCGAGGCACCTACTCACCTGAACAGGTGAGATGCCTTGGCGACCATGCGTCCCGAGGACAGTCTCATGCTGATGCTCCATATTCACCCCGGCAACACCCGTCAGCGCACACCGCGCGCCCTCACTGCCCATCTCCCCTCGACACCAAGTGCCTTACTGGCCTCCTCTGCGCGCCTGGAAGCAACCCTGCGCGTCGCCTGAGCCGGCACACCTTCAA
>JBOICD010000129.1:0-8671 GCA_050739855.1 Pseudomonas sp. | reverse complement strand
GGCTTGCCCCGCGATGTGACGTGGCTGATTAACCGCTATCGCGGGGCAAGCCCGCTCCCACCGGGGGGGATCATTGCATTAGACAGCCTCCCACCCAGGTTGATGCTCCTATAAACTCCGGGGCATGAACCTCGACACCCGCATCAAGTTCCGCCACCTGTTGTGCTTTCTCGAAATTGCCCGTCAGGGCAGTTTCGCCAAGGCCGCCGATGCCATGGCGATCAGTCAGCCGGCCATCTCCAAGACCCTCAAGGAGCTTGAAGAGCTGCTGCAGACACGCCTGTTCGAACGCAGCAAACTCGGCGTCGAACTGACCCCGGCCGGGGTGCGTTTCATGCGCTATGCCGGGCCCAGCGTGCAGGCCTTGCGCGAGGGCGTGAGTACCTTGCGCGGTGAAGAGCATGCCCCGCCGCAGGTGCGTATCGGTGTGCTGTCCACGGTCGAAAGCCTGCTGGTGCCGGAGGTGCTGTGCCGCCTGCATCAACGTCATGAGGCCCTGGTGGTCAGCGTAGACACCGGGCCGAGTGCGCACCTGCTGGCGCAACTGCATGTCGGCGAGCTGGATCTGGTGATCGGGCGCATGACCGAAAGCCCGCAAATCCAGGGCCTGCTGTTCGAGCATCTGTACAGCGAATCGATGTCGCTGGTGGTGCGTCCCGGGCATCCATTGCTCGCCCGTCAGCCTATCGAGCGCAGTCAGCTTGGTCGCTATCCGCTGGTGCTGCCGCTGGCTGGCACGACCATCCGCAAGCATGCCGACAGCCTGTTCGTGCAGTGCGCCATCGAGCAACCGCTGCAGCGCCTGGAAACCCTTTCGCCAGCCTTGAGCCGCCGCTATGTGCAAAGCAGCGATGCGGTCTGGGTGGCGCCGCGGGATGCGGTGCGGATCGACCTGGGGCGCGGCGAATTGTGCGAGCTTGACCTGGGTGTGCAGGAGCCGGGCGGCTCGGTCGGCATCTGTAGCAATGCCGCCTTGCCAATGAGCCTGCCTGCGCGCTGGCTGTGCGACGTGCTGCGAGAAGTGGCGGGGCAGTACCGCGACGGCAGCTATCCCTGAAATCCTGGCAATCTTACAAACAGCTACAAAACCTCTTTGGCGAAGTTGCCCAAGTGCGTTGTCCCGTCAATACTGGCCACTGGCTGCAGCTTTGTATGAAGAAGCTTTTACTTGGCTGAACTTATCCGGCTTTTCTTGCTCTCATGCCGGTAGCCATTGGTTGTGGCCGCCTGATAAGCTCGCGGCTTTACTCGATTGCCCTATTGGCGCATGAACAAGGAAATAGCATGAAACAGCATCGGTTGGCGGCTGCGGTTGCCCTGGTTGGTCTGGTCCTGGCGGGTTGCGATTCGCAGACCAGCGTCGAGCTCAAGACTCCGGCACAGAAAGCCTCCTACGGTATTGGCCTGAACATGGGCAAGAGCCTGGCTCAGGAAGGCATGGACGACCTTGATTCAAAAGCAGTTGCTCAAGGCATCGAAGATGCTGTCGGCAAGAAAGAACAGAAAATCAAGGACGAAGAACTGGTCGAAGCCTTTGCTGCCCTGCAAAAGCGCGCTGAAGAGCGTCTGGCCAAGATGAGCGAAGAGTCGGCTGCCGCCGGCAAGAAGTTCCTTGAAGAAAACGGCAAGAAAGCCGGTGTTGTCACCACCGCTTCCGGCCTGCAGTACGAAGTGATCAAGAAGGCCGACGGCGCACAGCCAAAGCCGACTGACGTGGTCACCGTTCACTACGAAGGCAAGCTGACTGATGGCAAGGTCTTCGACAGCTCGGTTGAGCGCGGTAGCCCGATCGACCTGCCGGTCAGCGGCGTGATCCCGGGTTGGGTCGAAGGCCTGCAACTGATGCACGTTGGCGAGAAGTACAAGCTGTACATCCCGTCCGACCTGGCCTACGGCGCGCAGAGCCCGAGCCCGATGATCCCGGCCAACTCGGTCCTGGTTTTCGAACTGGAACTGCTGGGTATCAAGGATCAGGCCAAGCCTGACGCCGACGCTGCAGCCGACCCCGCAGCCGAGTAATTCGCTCGCGGTCCAGCCAACGCCCCGTCTCGACGGGGCGTTGTCGTTTCTGCAATCGACCCGAACCTGATCGACCAAGGACGGTCTGAAAAGCTGGACCTGACGCAGAAAAGGTGCAGGATGGGTAAAACGGTTGCGCCATTGAAACAGGTGTGTAAAAAACGCCCGATTTAAGCCCGGCCCTTGCCGGGCGGGCGCCCTGAGCGCTAAAAGGGGCTCTGTTCACAAGGTTATCCACAATAAATGTGGATAACCTTTCCCTCGGTCATGCCCTGGAGGCTGTATGAAAGCACCCTGGACCTTCGCCCGTTTTCTGCCGCTGGCCGAGCGATTGCTCAGTCGCGGTCGTTTGCCGGCGCTGATTTTTGCCGTGGCGCGTAAAGGGCCACGGCTAAGCAAGCTGCGTGAAGATGTCGGTCTGATGCAGGCCCTGTGCCTGGCCTGGTGGCGTGGTGAGTACCGGACCATCAGCCCCAAGGCCCTGGTGACCGTGGTGGCCGGTCTGCTGTATTTCGTCAGCCCCGTGGATGCCATCCCGGACTGGTTACTGGGTGTCGGCATGCTCGATGACATCGCCGTGCTGGCCTGGGTGCTCAAAGCGGTGTCTGATGAACTGGCCGCGTTCAGCACCTGGCGCCATCGCCAGGCACCGGAAAAACTGCGGGTGGTCGAGCGCCTGCCGGCTACCCCCGAAGCCTTGCGCCTGGAACAGCCAAAAGGCTAATTACATCAGCACCCTGCACACCCTTGTTGGCTGGTAATATAATTGGCATAAGGATTATACCTACCGATTACATATCGTAATCCTACAAGGGGGTTGTAATGGGTATTCAGGTCATCAGCCGGGACGGTCAACCCGAGTATGCGGTTGTACCCTGGGAGCAGTACCAGGCACTACTGAAGGCCGCCGGTCAGCTTGAATCGGCAGCCGTCGAAAACACACAGGTCACCCCTCAACAAAGCGCCAGCTTGCCGAGTTTCAGCGAGTTGGCGCGTTTGCGTCAGGGCAAGGGACTGGCAGCGGAACAACTGGCGCGCAGCGTCGGCATCAGCCCGGTGTATCTGGCCCTGATCGAGAGTGGTGAGCGTCGGCCGGATGCCGCGATTCGTCGCAGCCTGGCCTGGGAGTTGGGGGTGGCCGGATGGAGCGAGCCGTCGTGAGCAGCGTACGGATCAGCCGCCAGCACTGGGACGGTCTGCTTGGCGAGCTTGACCTGGCCCGTCGCCAACGCCATTTGTTGACCTACCGCGCCTTGCTCGAGCGCCTGCAGCTGCCAAGCCCGGCCATGCAGACCCTGACCGCTGCCCTGGAGCATCTGGCGGCACTGGATGCCCGTGCTGAACAGCCGCTGCGCAGTTCGTTGGTCATCAGCCAGGGTGCCAGCCGATTGCCGCGCACCGGCTTCTTCGAGTGCGTGGAGCGCCTGGGGCGTTTTTCCGGGCCATCGGACGGTATGGCCGCCGCCTCCTGGCATGCTTCGGAAGTGGTCAGGGTGTTCGAATACAGCTACCCGGAAAAAGAAGAAGCCTGAACCGCCGGTGCCGTATCGATCAGGTACAGGCTGTAACCGCTCAGGTCTTTGGCCTGATGCTTGGCCTGTGACGCCAGCTCCGCCAGTTGCCCGGCATCGAGGTCGGCGCAGGCTTGCGGGCGTAGATGCACCACGCCGATCGATAGCGACAGCAGGGCGTACTCCTGGCGTTGCCCTTGGCGGTTGGCGGCAATGAAGCACCCGGCCTGCATATGCTCGGGGCGATAGAAGCGCCGGCACTGGCACTGAAAGTCTTCCAGCAGCAACTGCAACCTGCGCTCCCAGTCAGCCGAACTCAGCACCAGCATGAAATCGTCGCCGCCGATATGGCCGACAAAGTCATGATTGGGGTCGACCCGCTCGTTCAAGCACTGAGCCAGGCACAGCAGCACCTCATCGCCGCGGGCATAGCCGTAGATGTCATTGAACGGCTTGAAACTGTCGATATCCACATAACAGATCGCCGCCTCACGCTGCTGTTGCAGCAGGCGCGTCAGGCATTGCTGGATCGGCACGTTGCCAGGCAGCAAGGTCAGGGGATTGGCGTAACGGGCCTGCTGGATTTTCTGTTCGGTAATCAACTTGAGCACGTCGATTACCCGGCCCAGGCCCAGGTAGCGGCCGTTGTGGATAATGATGAAATCTTCTTCGATGCGCTGGCGCGCACGGCTGGTGAGCAAGCGGCTGACTTGTTGCAATGACTGCGTCAGCTCTGCCGCGAGGAAGTCGTCACTCATCAGCCGGCTGATCGGCTTGCGTGCGAACAGGTCGGTGGCAAACGGCTTGAGCAGGGCATCGGACAGCGAATGACGGTGAACGATACCGCAGGGTTGACGGCGTTCGTTGAGCACCGCCAGGGAGTTGAGGTTGGCCTGGCGGCGGAACAGCTCCAGCACCTGCGCCGTCGGTGTGTCCTGGTTCACCGCAGGTTGTTCGTTGAGCAGGGCGGCGAGGTTGCCGCCGTCTTCGCTGAGTACCTGGATATCCCGGTTGGGGCTGCCAAGCATCTGCTGGATGTCCCGTGACGGTTGTTCCTGGGGGCGACCGAGCAGATAACCCTGGACCAGGTCGACGCCCATTTCGGTCAGCACCTTGAGCTCTTCGGCCAGCTCGATGCCCTCGGCGATTACCTGCGCGCGCGAGGCCCGGGCAATTTGCAGAATGGAGCCGACGAACTCGCGCTTGACCGCGTCCAGGTGAATACCGTCGATGAAATGCCGGTCGATCTTGACGTAGTCAGGGCGTAGTTCCGACCACAAGCGCAGGCTCGAATAACCGGCACCGAGGTCATCCAGGGCAATCGAAAAGCCCATGTCGCGGTAATGGTGCAGGGCATTGAACAACAGCTGGAAATCGTCGGTGGGGGTCTGCTCGGTCAGTTCGATAACCACCCGGCTGGGCGGTACGCCGAGGTCATGGAGCATCTTCAGGGTGCGCCCGGACTGGTACTGCGGCTCGAGCAACGACTCGGGCGAGACGTTGAGAAACAACTTGCCCTCAAGGTGCTGCTGGCTGAAGCGCCGGCAGGCGCTTTCGCGGCAGGCCACTTCCAGTTCGGTCAGGCGCCCGGTCTGGCGGGCCACGGCGAACAGGTTGATCGGCGAGTGCAGCGGGCTGTTGGAGGGGCCGCGGCTCAACGCTTCGTAACCGAGGATGCGCCGCTCAGACAGGCAGACTATGGGCTGGAACAGGCTGTGCAAGGCGTTTTGAGCAAGAATGGTGCTCAACGCGCTGAGCTGTTCGGTCACGGTCATGGCGGCACTACCTTGAAAAAAAGGGACTGAGGCCAGCGGCGCTCAGTCCCTTATTTCACGACAGAATCGTGACTGTTTAATGACGCAATAGAGGCACAGTCACATTATTTTGCCATCACCTTTTTACGGGTTGTTCTTTGCCACTGCCGAATTCAGGCCCAGATAGTCGAGCAAGATTCGCCCGGACTCCGACAGGTAGGCGTCGTCTTCCGGTTTGGTATCGTCTGGCTCGGCCGGCAGCGCGTCTTCGTCTTCCTTCTTCAGTTCCTTGAGCGGTTCTTCGCCCTTGGCCTTGCGTCGGGTGTTTTCCAGGGCCAGCTGCTTGCTTTCGATATCGGCATGCTGGGCACGGCGTTCGACTTCGTTGAGGCTGACGGTTTTCTCGTTCATCAGCTGCTGGGTCAGCGCCAGGCGGTCGCGGATGTAGACGAACTCCGGATCCTTGGCGGTGCGGGTGTCGTGGCGGGCCTTGAGCTGGGCCAGGAACGGCTTGAACGGATCAACCGCAGGCCTGATCGCCGGGCGGATGGTGTCCCACGGCATGGCTTCGGGCAGCGCGCTTTCGCCAATTTCCTTGGTGTCGATGATCGACGGGTAGTCGATGTCCGGCAGCACGCCCTGATGCTGGGTGCTCTGCCCGGAAACCCGGTAGAACTTGGCCAGGGTCAGCTTCAGTTCGCCATGGTTGAGCGGCTGGATGGTCTGCACGGTGCCCTTGCCGAAGGTCTGGCCACCGAGGATCAGCGCGCGGTGGTAGTCCTGCATGGCACCGGCGAAAATCTCCGAGGCCGAGGCCGACAGGCGGTTGACCACCAGCGCCAGCGGGCCTTTGTAGAAGGCGCCGGGGTTTTCGTCTTCGAGCACGTCGACACGACCATCGGCGTTGCGCACCAGTACGGTCGGGCCCTTGTCGATGAACAGGCTGGTCAGCTCAGTGGCTTCCTGCAGGGAACCGCCGCCGTTGTTGCGCAGGTCGATGACCACGCCGTCGACTTTTTCCTTCTGCAGTTCGGTGAGCAGCTTCTTCACGTCACGGGTGGTGCTCTTGTACTCCGGATCGCCGGCACGGAAGGCTTTGAAGTCCAGGTAGAAGGCCGGAATCTCGATGATGCCGAGCTTGTAGTCACGGCCATCCTGCTTGAGTTTGAGCACCGACTTCTTCGCCGCCTGCTCTTCAAGCTTCACCGCCTCGCGGGTGATCGGCACGATCTTGCTGGTCTGGTCGTTCGGCGCGTTGCTCGCCGGGATCACTTCCAGGCGCACCACAGAGCCTTTCGGCCCGCGGATCAGCTTGACCACTTCATCCAGGCGCCAGCCGATCACGTCGACCATTTCCTTGTCGCCCTGGGCGACGCCGATGATCTTGTCGGCCGGGGCCACTTGCTTGGTCTTGGCGGCAGGGCCGGCCGGCACCAGACGGACGATCTTGACCTGATCGTTATCGCTTTGCAGCACGGCACCGATACCTTCGAGCGACAGGCTCATGTTGATATCGAAGTTTTCCGCGTTGTCCGGCGACAGGTAGTTGGTATGCGGGTCGTAGGACTGGGCAAAGGTGTTGATGTAGGTCTGGAAGATGTCTTCGGCGCGGGTCTGGTCCAGTCGCGAGAGCTGGTTCTTGTAGCGCTTGGTCAGCAGCTCCTGGATCGCCTTGGGCTCTTTGCCAGCGATTTTCAGGCGCAGCACTTCATCTTTGACCCGCTTGCGCCAGAGGTCGTCGAGCTCGGCCTGGGTCTTGATCCAGGGCGCGTCCTTACGCTCTACCAGCAGGGTCTGTTTGGTGGTGAAGTCGAAGTTGTCGACGCCCTTGTTCAGTTCGGCCAGGGCGAAGTCCAGACGCGATTTGACCCGGTCCAGATAGCGTTTGTAGATAGTGAAACCGGGGTCGAGATCGCCGCTTTTGAGGAAGTCATCAAACTGGGTCTTCCACTTGTCGAACTCGGCGACGTCACTGGCCAGGAAATAGCTGCGTGCCGGATCGAGTAGCTTGATGTAGCTGTCGTAGATGATCACCGAGCGCGCATCGTTGAGCGGCGGCTTGCTGTAGTGGTGGCGCTTGAGCAGCTCGACCACGTTGAGGCTGGCGACCACTTCATCGCGATCAGGCTGGAGTTTATCCCAGCTGTTGGCGGCCCATGCAGTGCCCGCCAACGGCAGACTGCCCAGTCCGATCAACAGTGCGAGGGTGGTGCTTGGTAAAAAATGCTTCATGCTGATTCGACGTAGGGACAATTGATCACGCATATTAGGCCGTCTTTGAATTCGCCGGTTCCAGGAGAACCGGACGCATAATGCAAAAAGCCCGGGGCTACAAGCATCCGGGCTCAGTCATGACTCAACTATGGAGGCACTGTGAAGGCATTGCAAGGCGTTGACGGACATGTGGAGTGGGTTGCGACGACAAGTCCAGCTTGCGATATCGGTCAAGTACGAATTCGCGTGGCCGCCGCCGGCCTCAATCGTGCCGATCTGCTGCAGCGTGCCGGGCTCTACCCGCCACCGCCGGGGGCCAGCGAGTTTCTGGGCCTGGAGTGCTCCGGGGTGATCAGCGAAGTGGGTGCCGGTTCTTCCTGGCAGGTCGGTAACCGGGTTTGCGCGCTGCTGGCCGGTGGCGGTATGGCCGAGGAAGTGGTAGTGGATGCCCGTCATGTGCTGCCGGTCCCGGAAGGCCTGAGCCTGCAGGAGGCTGCGGCGATTCCCGAGGTGTATGCGACGGCCTGGCTTAACGTGTTTCAGCTGGCTGCTGTGAAGCCGGGCGAGAAGGTCTTGCTGCATGCCGGCGCCAGTGGCGTGGGCTCGGCGGCGATCCAGCTGTGCAAGGCCTTTGGCAGCCCGTGCTGGGTCAGTGTCGGCTCCGCCGAACGCCTGGCCTACTGCGAAAACCTCGGCGCCACCGGGGGCGTGGTGCGTGGCGAAGACCTCAATGGCCTGAATGATTTCGGCCCGTTCGATGTGATCCTCGATCCGGTCGGCGCCAACTATGCCGAACTCAATCTCAAGCTGCTGGCCCGTGACGGACGCTGGGTGATCATCGGTTTGATGGGCGGGCGCAAGGCTGAGCTGGACCTGGCTCAGCTGTTGCTCAAGCGTGTACAGGTGGTGGGTTCGACCCTGCGTACGCGGGACGATCAGTTCAAGGCTGATCTGCTCAGCGATCTGGGTCAGCAGGTGTGGCCGTTGTTCACTGAGGGCAGGCTCAAGCCGCAACTGGCCAAGGCCTTTGCGATCAAGGATGCCGAGGCGGCGTTTGCCGAGCTTGCCAGCAATCAGGTGTCGGGCAAGCTGGTGCTGGTGATCGACGAGAGTCTGGTTTAATCCGCTGATCGCGGGGCAAGCCCGCTCCCACAGGGTGGACCGAACCTGTGG
>JBOICD010000128.1:0-8694 GCA_050739855.1 Pseudomonas sp. | reverse complement strand
GCTTAAAAAACGTCGCAAACTTGAACAGCGCCTGATCGGATTCAATGCGATTGAGATGTTCAATCGATGCATCGATGTAAACACCAATGAGCTGCCAGGCAGATTGCAGGTGGGAAGACGCGGTGAGTACATCCCTCAGTCGAGTATCCATCTGCCCCATCTGGGTATCCAACTCCTCCACAAGTCCTTCCAGCCTCATGGCGACTTTCAGCTTCTGGCTCACTTCGCCACGCTGTTTCTGACGCTTGTTGCGCTCTTTACGTACTTTCTCCGCCTTGCTGCCATAGATGGAGCCGGTGATAACCGCGCCCAGCGCCCCTGCCGCCAAACCGCTTAGCGCTGCTTTGACATACTGGTCATATTCGGCTTCAAGGCGTTTGATTTCTTTATCAAGCTCGGCCAAATCTTCACGTAGGTGCTGTACCGCCCCACTCGCCTTTTGACGCTTGATCGCCTCGGATTTTGTTGCCACCAAGGGCAGCAGCTTTTCACGCGCGTGATCTCGAAACTGCTCGGTTTCCTCCCGTACCGCACTCACACGCCGAGCGAAAAGCTCCACGTCTTCGCGCAGGACTTCCATACAGTCAACCAGGTCCAGGACCCGACGTTTGTCGTCCGCACCAAGACTGATCGGTGTGTCGAAACGAAGGGTGTCCCACGCCTCCCTTCTCTTACCCAGGGCGCTGCTTTTTTCGAGAAGCACCAATACCTCGTCACCTGTGGTATTGATGCCATTGGCACTGGCAGCCAACTCGAAGCCGAGTTTCTTGCTGTTGTCGGCAAGCGTTGTCCAGCTGCGTCCGTGTTTGTGCAACTGTTTGTGCATGTCGCCCATGCTGTTCGGCATTAGCGCCGGCTCGGCGATGGTGGAATAGCCCAGCCAGCGAATCAGCGCATCTTGGGCAACAGGAAGACTGAAGACATGGTTTGCATACTGGTTGAGGGTGACAATGTGCTCCCTCGTCAGGGTCAGTCCCCCCTCCTCAGGCCCATCGCGCTCTGCCATGGCCTGGATAAGGTTCCCGGGCAGGAGTTCAGCCTCTTTCTGCAATGTGTCAAAATCCTTTTGTGTACTGCTCATAATCATGTCCCTGTTGATAGGCCAATCCGGCCTGGGACCTTCACACTATTACGGCTGTGTACTGCCCAGCAGAGGGCAGACTTTCCTGAAAGCCAAAGCCAGTCTGAATGAATGGATTGTCAATGAAGATTAACTGCAAATTGCTGATCCTTGGCCTGCCCCTCCTGGCAGCCTGTTCACAAACTCCGGGCAAACACGACAACGTGGTGCTGGAAAAGGTAAGCCAGTGCCCTATCCATCTGGAGATGGACCAGACCCTCACCCTGACCCTGCCCAGCAACCCCAGCACCGGCTATCGCTGGCTGCTGCAGAACCCCGCTGCGGGCATCCTGCGCAGCCTGAGCCCTGAGGTCTACAGCCATCCAGAAGATGCCGGGATCGTCGGCAGTGCCGGGCAATCGACCTGGCGCTTCCAGGCCCAGACCGCAGGTGAGGGGCATTTGCTGCTGGTTTACCAACAGCCCTGGGCACCGGAAGTGCGTCCGGTGCAGGCTTTCGACTGCGCAATCACGGTGAAGTAGCAGCGCTGGTCAGCCAGGCCATGCATCTGGCGGCCAGTTTGGCTAAAATGCCCGACTTTACCGCCTAACGCCTGGATTGCCCCCGTGAGCAAAGAACCCGACCGCCTATTCGCCCAGCCACTTGGCCAGGTGCCCGACTTCGCCTTCAACGAAGACGTGGTGCGGGTGTTCCCGGACATGATCAAGCGCTCGGTGCCCGGCTATCCGACTATCGTCGAGAATCTCGGTGTACTGGCTGCCCAGTTCGCCCAGCCGAACACTGCCCTGTATGACCTGGGTAGCTCACTGGGCGCCGTGACGCAGGCCCTGCGCCGCCACGTGCGTAGCGACGGTTGCCGGGTGATCGCCATCGACAACTCGGCAGCCATGGTCGAGCGCTGCCGGCAATACCTCAATGCCCAGGACTCGATGTTCCAGGAGTTGCTGCCGGTCGAGGTGATCGAGGGCGATATCCTCGCTCTGGAGTTCCAGCCTGCCTCGGTGGTGGCAATGAACTTCACCCTGCAGTTCATCGCCCCCGAGCAGCGCCTGGAACTGCTCACGCGCATCCGCCAGTCGCTGCTGCCGGGCGGTGCGCTGATCCTCTCGGAGAAGCTGCGCTTCAACGACCCGGACGAACACGCCCTGCTCACCGACCTGCATGTCGCCTTCAAACGCGCCAATGGCTACAGCGAACTGGAAATCGCCCAGAAGCGCAGCGCCATCGAGAACGTGATGAAACCCGACAGCCTTGACGAACACCGCGAGCGCCTGCTGGCAGCCGGTTTCTCCAAGGTCGTGCCCTGGTTCCAATGCCTTAACTTTGCCTCGTTGATTGCCTTGCCATGATTGATCTTTCCCCTCTGGTCCGCCGCTTGGCGGGCACACCCCTGGCGCCATGGTCACAAGGCCTGCAAGCACAACTCGACGCCAAGATGGAGAAAGGTCACGGCGACCTGGAGCGTTGGCAGAATGCCCTGGACGCGCTGCCAGCGCTGGTACCGAGCCAGATCGATCTGGTCAACGGCCTGAACCTGGATTGCGACTGTGACCAGGACACCCGCGAACGCATGCGCCAGGCGCTGATGGGCTTGTCGCCCTGGCGCAAGGGCCCGTTCGACCTGTTCGGTGTGCATGTCGATACCGAGTGGCGCTCGGACTGGAAATGGTCGCGGGTCGCCCCGCACCTGGATCTCAAGGGTAAACGCATTCTCGATGTCGGCTGTGGCAACGGTTACTACCAGTGGCGCATGCTCGGTGCCGGTGCCGACAGCGTGATCGGCGTCGATCCCAACTGGCTGTTCTTCTGCCAGTTCCAGGCCGTTCAGCGCTACTTGCCAGAGCTGCCTGCCTGGCACCTGCCCTTCGCTCTTGAAGACCTGCCGGCCAGTCTCGAAGGTTTCGACACAGTGTTTTCCATGGGCGTGTTCTACCACCGCCGCTCGCCCATCGAGCACCTGCTGGCGCTCAAGGACTGCCTGGTAAAAGGCGGCGAACTGGTGCTGGAAACGCTGGTGGTCGAGGGTGACGAACATCAGGTGCTGGTGCCCGAAGACCGCTACGCGCAGATGCGCAACGTCTGGTTCCTGCCTTCGGTGCCGGCCCTGGAGCGCTGGCTGCGCCGCGCCGGCTTCAGTGGTGTGCGCTGCGTCGATGTCAGCGTCACCAGTATCGAGGAGCAACGCAGCACCGAGTGGATGCGCTACCAGTCGCTCAGCGACTTCCTCGACCCCGCCGACCACAGCCGTACCATCGAAGGGTTGCCTGCGCCTCGTCGCGCGGTATTGGTGGCACGCAAATAAAAATCCCTTCACGGAGTCCTGGGGGACTATGATCCTTGGGGCTCCATGAAGAACCAAATAAAAAAGGCGCCCGTATGGGCGCCAAAAATTCACCTTTACCAAAGGAGCGGGGAGCTACCAAGGTGAATGGAGCTACTCTTTGACCACCTGCTGCTGAACGTTGGCGCGCTTCTGCGCGTCGGAGCTGGCAACCGCCTGATCCTGCTTGCCGTGGATCTGCTCCTGGCTCAGGCGAAACTTCTCCCAGAACTGTTTCGAACGTTCCGCGCCGCCTTCGGCCAGCGCGGCACCACTACCCAGGGCCAGAACGCCCATCAGCGCATACTTGATCAGGCTCATGTTGCTCACCTCGTGATTGAATTTCAGTACAGTTCAATCTTACGAAAGGCAAGCTAACGACAAGGTGAGCAGGACATTACAGTGTTGCAAGAAACGCCCTACAACAGGGTCAGCGGGTACTCCACAATCAGGCGCACCTCGTCCAGGTCCGACTCGAACGCCGTGGCCCGGGTGGTGGCCTGACGCATGCGCAGTGACAGGTCTTTGAAGGTGCCCGACTGCACCACATATTTCGCTTCGATATCGCGCTCCCAGCGCTTCTGACCGGTCAGTGGATTACCCTCGGCATCACGGCGCATGTACACCGCGTTGGCATCGGAATAATCAGCGTCACTGCCACGCCCGTAGCGGGTCATGAAGGTCAGGCCAGGTACGCCATAGCTGGCCATGTCCAGGTCGTAACGCAGCATCCACGAGCGCTCCTTGGGTGAGTTGAAGTCGCTGTACTGGATCGAGTTGTCCAGGTAGATCGAGTCGGCCTGGCGCAAGTAGTCGAAGTCGTTGTCGCCCTGGTTGCGCTGATGGGACAACGCCAGGGTATGGGCGCCATAGCTGAAGCCGAGCCGCGCACTCCAGATGTCGTTGTCGAAGCTGCCGAGCAATTGCTGGCCCTGGTCCTTGGCCTTGTAGTAATTGAAACCGGTAAAAGCGCTGAGCTGCTCAGAGATCGGGTACTGATAGCTGACGCCAGCGTAGTACTGGTCCCAGGCATCCTTCAGGCGACTGCTGTAGAGACTCAGGCTGAGGTTGTCCGTGGCCTGATAATCGCCGCCGAAGTAGCCCAGCCAGGGCGAGTCGACCGGACCTGCGTAAAAGGTCTCGAAGCCGTCACGGTTGTTGCTTGAAAGCGGCTGGCTCATGGCATGCAGGCGTCCGCCCTGCAAGGTTAAGTTCTCCAGGGTGGTGTTTTCCAGGGTCCAGCCGCTGAAGCTTTCCGGCAGCAAGCGGGAGTCGCCAAAATGCACCACCGGCGTGGTCGGGAACACATCGCCCACTTTGATTTCGGTGTCGAACAGGCGCGCCTTGAGGGCGCCGCCCAGCTTGCTGAAGTTGCTCGCGGTGTCGCCATTGCTATCGACCGGCAGCATATCGAACGAGCTGCGCCCCCCACTGCGGCCATCGCCACTGTCGAGCTTGAGCGCGAGCATGGCATAGGCGTCGAGGCCAAAGCCGACGGTGCCCTGGGTGTAGCCCGACTGGAATCGGGCGATAAACGCCTGCGCCCAGGCCTCGGCATAACCGGCCTTGCCGGTGGGTGACTCGCCGCCCTTGCGATAGTCGCGATTGAAATAGAAATTGCGACTGAGCAGCGTCAGGCTACTGTCCTCGACAAAGCCCCGGGGCTCGACGGAGGCATTGCTGGCTGAGCAACCAGCCAGGGCCAGGACGCCAGTGATACAGGCTGTGGTTTTATTCCCCATCTTCAACTCCTGATTATTCGCCGTAATACGCACGACGGCCGCTGATGCGGCCGCCGTGGGTATCCTGACAAGGGCTGAATAACTCGAAGATGAGCGTGAAATTACAGTTTCGTCACTTCACTGGCATCGTCCTCTTCGTCCTTGCGATGAGCCCGGTAGTACAACGCCGGCAGCACCAGCAAGGTCAACGCGGTAGAGGAAAGAATCCCGCCGATCACCACCGTCGCCAGCGGTCGCTGCACCTCGGCGCCAGTGCCGGTGGCCAGGGCCATGGGTATAAAGCCCAGGGAGGCTACCAGCGCGGTCATCAGTACAGGCCGCAGACGGGTCAGCGCACCTTCATCGATGGCTTGGCCCAGTGTCCGCCCTTGCTCGCGCAAACCGCGGATAAAGGCAATCATCACCAGGCCGTTGAGTACCGCCACACCCGACAAGGCAATGAAACCGACACCGGCCGAAATCGACAGCGGAATATCCCGCAACCACAGCGCCACCACCCCTCCGGTCAAGGCAAAGGGAATACCGGTGAACACCAGCAGACCGTCCTTGAGGTTGTTGAACATCATGAACAGCAAACCGAACACCAGCAGCAAGGCCACCGGCACCACCACCTGCAGACGCTGCGCCGCCGACTGCAACTGCTCGAATTGCCCGCCCCAGCGAGTCCAGTAACCGGCCGGGATGCTGACCTGGCTGTCGATGCGCTCACCGGCCTCCTCGACAAAGGAGCCGATATCACGCCCCCGCACGTTGGCACTGACCACCACCAGGCGCTTGCCGTCTTCACGGCTGATCTGGTTGGGACCCTGGACCAGCTGCAGGCTGGCGACATCGGCCAGGGTGATAAAGCCGATCTGGCCATTCCCGGCAGTACCTGCCGGCACCGGGATCAACAACTGCGACAGACCGTCGATGTCGGTACGCAGGTTGTCAGACAGGCGCACGACCATGTCGAAGCGGCGGTCGCCCTGGTACAGGGTGCCGGCCTGACGTCCGCCAACCGCCACGGCGATGGTGTCTTGCACATCACCGACATTGAGTCCGTAGCGCGCGGCCTTGTCGCGATCGACGTCAATGGTCAGCACCGGCAGTCCCGAGGTCTGCTCGACCTTGACTTCCGACGCCCCCGGCACCGCCTGCAGCGCCGCGGCAATCTGTCCGGCGGTGCGGTTGAGCTGATCCATGTCGTCGCCGAAGACCTTCACCGCGACATCACTGCGCACTCCGGAAATCAGCTCGTTGAAACGCAGCTGGATCGGCTGTGACAACTCATAGTTACTACCCGGCACCCGTGCACTGGCGCGCTGGATATCGGCGATCAGCTGTTCGCGGGACTTGCCCGGATCCGGCCACTGGTCTTGCGGCTTGAGCATCACATAGCTGTCAGAGATATTCGGCGGCATCGGGTCCGAGGCGATCTCGGCGGTCCCGGTCCGCGCGAACACCCGCTCGACCTCGGGCACCTGGCTCAACACACTCTGTTCCAGTTGCTGCTGCATGGCCACCGACTGGCTCAGGCTGGTGCCGGGCACGCGCAACGCCTGCAGGGCGAAATCACCTTCGCTCAAACTCGGCACGAACTCGCTGCCCATGCGACTGGCCAACACACCAGACAACAGCACCATCACGGCGGCCAGACTGAACGCCAGCGACCGGTGCCCCATCACCCACTGCAACAGCGGTGCATAGCCACGCTTGGCGCTGCGCATCAACAGGTTCTCGTCTTCCTTGACCTTGCCGGTGACAAACAGGGCAATAGCCGCGGGCACGAAGGTCACCGACAGCAACATGGCACCGAGCAAGGCAATCACCACGGTGAACGCCATAGGGTGGAACATCTTGCCCTCGACGCCGCTCAGGGCAAAGATCGGCAAGTACACCACCATGATGATCAATTGCCCATAGATCAGCGGACGACGCGCTTCGCGGGCGGCATTGAAGACTTCATGGAAGCGCTCGGAGCGGGTCAGCAAACGGCCATGATGCTGCTGGGCGTGGGCCAGGCGGCGGATTGCATTCTCGACGATCACCACCGCGCCATCGACGATGATGCCGAAGTCCAGCGCGCCGAGGCTCATCAGGTTGGCGCTGACCTTGTTGCTGAACATGCCGGTGAAGGTGAACAGCATCGACAGCGGAATGATCATCGCGGTGATCAACGCGGCGCGGATGTTGCCGAGGAACAGGAACAGAATCACGATCACCAGGATCGCGCCTTCGATCAGGTTCTTCTTCACCGTGGCAATGGCTTTGTCGACCAGATTGGTGCGGTCATAGACCGTCACCGCGCTGACCCCGGCAGGCAGCGAGCGGTTGATTTCCACCAGTTTCTGCGCCACCGCCTGGGACACTGTGCGGCTGTTCTCGCCAATCAGCATGAACACCGTGCCGAGCACCACTTCGCGGCCGTTCTCGGTGGCCGCACCACTGCGCAGCTCTTTACCGATACCGACTTCAGCGACATTGCGTACACGGATGGGGGTACCGTCGATGTTAGCCAAAACAATATTGGCGATATCCTCGATCCCGGCCAGTTGCCCCGGCGCGCGGATCAGCAACTGTTCACCACGGCGCTCGATGTAACCGGCACCGACGTTGGCATTGTTGCGCTCCAGGGCGGTGAGCAAGTCGGCCAGGGTCAGCTTGTAGGACGCCAGGCGCTTGGGATCGGGGGCAATCTGGTACTCCTTGGCGAAGCCGCCGATGGTGTTGATCTCCGCTACCCCGCGCACGTTGCGCAGCTGCGGCTTGATGATCCAGTCCTGGATCTCGCGCAGGTCGGTGGGCGTGTACGGGCTGCCGTCCTCCTTGCGCGCATCCTCGGCGGCTTCCACCGTCCACAGGAAAATCTCGCCCAGGCCGGTGGAGATCGGCCCCATCGCTGCTTCGACACCTTCAGGCAGTTGCCCGCGCGCCTGTTGCAGGCGCTCGTTGACCAGTTGCCGGGCGAAGAACAGGTCGGTGCCTTCCTCGAAGATCACCGTTACCTGGGACAGACCCGAACGCGACAGCGAGCGGGTTTGCTCAAGGCCCGGCAAGCCGGCCATGGCCGTCTCGATGGCGAAGGTGATGCGTTGTTCGGTTTCCAGCGGCGAGAAGCCCGCCGCCTGGGTGTTGATCTGGACCTGGACGTTGGTAATGTCCGGAACCGCATCGATCGGCAGTTTCTGGTAGCTGGCGACACCGAGCGCGGCCATCAGCAGCACCGCCAGCAGCACCATCAGGCGCTGCTCGATGGCAAATTGAATAAGGCGTTCGAACATGAGAGGTACTCGCGCGGGTCAGTGGGCGTGCTCGGCGCTGGCCTTGCCCAGCTCCGACTTGAGAACGAAGCTGCCCAACGCCGCCACCTGCTGACCGGCTTGCAGGCCCTTGCGGATTTCGACATAGCCATTGGCACTGGCGCCCAGCTCCACCGCCTGGGCGACGAAGCCCTCGGCGGTGCGCACGAACACGGTGGGCTTTTCTTCGAGGCTCTGGATCGCCTGATCGGGTACGGCGAGGCTGGCGGCAATGGTCTCGCCCGGCACCTGCACGGCCACGAACAAGCC